>NZ_FMFG01000002.1:159091-174270 GCF_900066275.1 uncultured Faecalibacterium sp.
TTTCCATTTTACCACGCAGCGGGCCGATTGAAAAGGGCCATCCCCTTGCAAATGCAGCGGCACTGTGGTATTCTTGAACGCAGAAAAAGGGAGCCTGCAAAAGCAGGCTGAGAGTGGGCTGTTTGCCCAGACCTGTGACCTGATTTGGACAATGCCAACGTAGGGAGATACTGCTGCTTCAAAGTGCGGAGGTGCCTCTTTGCGGGCATTTCCGCATTTTTTGCAAAGGAAGTTGTAACCATGAAAACTGCATTGACGATTGCCGGCAGCGATTCCAGCGGCGGTGCTGGCATCCAGGCCGATATCAAAACCATGACTGCAAACGGCGTGTACGCCATGAGCGCCATTACCGCACTGACTGCCCAGAACACCACAGGTGTGACCGGCATTTTTGAAGCCACGCCCGAATTTCTGGCACAGGAGATCGATGCCATTTTTACCGACATCTACCCGGATGCCGTCAAGATCGGCATGGTATCCTCGGCAGAGCTGATCGGTGTGATCGCCGAAAAGCTGCACACCTATGGCGCAAAGCATATCGTGGTGGACCCGGTGATGGTTGCCACCTCCGGCTCCAAGCTGCTGCGGGACGATGCCGTGCAGGCACTGACCGAAAAGCTGCTGCCCATGGCAGAGGTGGTCACCCCCAACATTCCGGAGGCTGAGATCCTTTCCGGCATGAAGATCACCGATGCGGCCGGAATGGAGGCCGCTGCAAAGCTGATCAGCGAGAAATACCACTGTGCCGTGCTGTGCAAGGGCGGCCACCAGATCAACGATGCCGACGACCTTCTGTGGCGGGACGGCTGCGGCAAATGGTTCCGCGGCAAGCGCATTGCAAACCCCAATACCCACGGCACCGGCTGCACCCTGTCCAGCGCTATTGCGTCCAATCTGGCAAAGGGCTATGATCTGGATGCATCTGTGGAGCGCGCAAAGGCCTACATTTCCGGCTGTCTTTCTGCCATGCTGGATCTGGGCCACGGCTCCGGCCCGATGGACCATATGTTTGCACTGAAGGGAGAGTTTGTGGGTGAGTGAGCAGACCTTTGTGCAGCAGCTGGTGCAGGAAAGTCTGCCCGTGTGGGAGCAGTGCCTGCATTCGGAATTTCTGGAAAGACTTGCGGATGGCACACTGGATGAAGCCTGCTTCAAGGGCTACATCGTGGAGGACAGTCTTTACCTGCGGGAATATGCCAAGGTGTTTGCCTGGGGCATGACCAAGGCAAAGGATATGCAGACCATCCGCACCTACTATTCCCTGCTTTCCTTCGTGAATGAGAGCGAGGATGCAGCCCGCCTGCACTATCTCAAGCACTTTGGACTGACCGATGAAGGCATCCAGAGCCTGCCGCTGCGGCCGGAGAACCGTGCCTATGTGGACTCTATGATCGAAGCCGCCAAAAACGGCGAGGGCGCAGCCGAGTGCATGATGGCCTGCCTGCCCTGTATGCTGAGCTATGGCTGGATCTTCCAGAAACTGCTGGAAGAAAAGCCTTCCGTGCAGGATACCCTTTATGGTACACTGGTGGTGGACTATGCTGACAAGGGCTATGAGGCGGCCTGCCGCGACTGGGCCGCGTTTGCAGAAAAAGTCTGCGAAGGCCTGAGCGACGAACGCCTTGCCCGCTGCCGCGAGATCTTCCATGCCTGCTCGGAGCACGAGCTGAACTTCTGGGCCATGGCAGCTTTCCCGCGCAGTGACCTGTAATTTTTCCTAAAATATAAAATGCACCCGGCCTGTGGGCAGAACCGCAGCAACCGGGTGCATTTGTTTTGTTCAGGGTTTCGTGGCCGCAGCCGCAGGCATGAGCCTTAGTGCCAGAAACAAGGGAGCCCTAAAACAAAAACTCCCCCGGCTCTTCTGCCGAGGGAGTGGAAAAGAAAAACGCCCCTAACAGAAGAACTCTCTTCTGTCAAGGACGAATAAAATTTGGCCTTTTATCCGCGGTGCCACCATGACTTCATGGACATGACCCCATGCACTTGGCGGGATGCCAACACATCCCCGGCAACTGACGTATGCCCTACGTTGCAGAATACTGTGCGGCGAAAGTTCTCCGCAGTTCCCTGCACCCTCAGCGGTCCATTTCGGGAAAATATAACGCAAAGTCACACTTTCCTTGACGAACTGTTTCCGGTCTGCTTCTCAGCTGCGCAGGCTCTCTGTACAGGCATGGTTCGCCGTTATCTTCGCTTCAACGGTTTAGTGTATTGAATTTGGCTATATTAAACCACGGATTTTTCGTTTGTCAATACCTGTTTGCAAATTTTTCAAAATCAGCCTATGTCCACAGTGGGTTCAGCGCTTCCGGCGGCTGTTCGTGCTGGAAAACTTCACCGCTTTTGCCGGCCTGCGGCGGCTGTGCAGCGCACTGTAGTAGCCAAAGGCAGTGCCGCATAAGCCGCCCACAATGTGCATGAAGTTTGCTACATTGTCGTGCACAAAAATGATATCGTACACCTGCTGACCAAAGTACAGCGCTGCAACCAGCAGCATGGTGACCGGGATGCCGCCGGAGAAGCCCGCCAGCGACGAAAGCATGATAAGCATGAACACGATGCCGGACGCGCCCAGCAGCCCCGAACGTGGGAACAGCACGCATTGCAGCACGCCGGTGACCAGAGCGGTGAACACCATGCCGCACAAAAGCGGCTTGCTGCCGTACTTTTCTTCCATTGGCGGGCCAACAACGAGCAGCAGCAGCATGTTATTCAGAAAGTGGTCCCAGCTGGCATGGCCCAGCACATGGCCGAACAGCCGGATGTAGAACAGCGGGTCCTTCAGCGAGGAGCGGTAGACACAGAACAGATGCATCGTCGTCCACCCATCCGTCCACTGGTCGAGGAACAGCACCAGAAGTGACAGCAGGAAAAATGTGAGGATCACCGGGGAGTTGTACTGCAGTTCCAGTTTGAGTTTTACTTTTTTCATCCTCTTGTCTCCACCCAGTATTCGCCCATGCTCTGGCCGGGCTGGTTCGTCACTTCATCCTTAAGGTAATCGCCAAGGCCGCAGCTTTCCGGCTGCCATGCAAGGGCTGCTTCCACCGTGGGGTACTCCACCTCGGCATACCAGAACTCGGTAGGCTGGCCTTCGTCCACATGGTTCACTTCCAGCACAGAACCGTCCGGCAGGGTGTAGCTGCGGCGCAGCTTCGGGATGAGAGGTTTGCCGATGATTTTGTGTTCCAAATCCTCAAACAGCGCTTTGTCGATGCTGCGCTCGATCTCCTCACGGGCAAGGCCGCCCCCGGATTTGAAGCAGAGGATGTAGTCCGTTCTGCCGCCGGTGAGGGCTTCTTCCCGGATGCGCACAGTGGGCCGCACGCTGATATAGCCCTGCCGCATGGCAAATTCCTCCCTGAGGGGCAGCCCCTCCGGCCAGCCCTTCACCATCCATTTGCGTTCGATTTCCATAATGCATCCCTCTTTCATGCGGTTTTTTGGCATTTCTTATTTATAATAACATGATTTTGTGCTATTATAAAGGGTAGATTTTTACTCCTTCAGTCTGCTTCGCAGCCAGCTCCCTCAGTGAGGGAGCCTATCCGCACGGTAAGCGTGTCGAGCGAACGCGGGACGAAGGGAGTTCGTCCATGATAAGGAGAACCATATGAAAGAACGCGCTTACCCTGTGTATACCGTCAACAAACACGCCGAAGGCCTGCTGGTGGGCGGGCACCCCTGGGTGTATGAGAACGACATCCTCCATTCCCCGGAAAATGAGCCGGAAAACGGCACGCTGGCCGATGTGGTCAGCACCAAGGGTTCCTACCTTGGCACCGGCTTTGTCTCGCTCAAAAGCAAGATCCGCGTGCGGCTGATCTCCCGCAATGCCAACGACACCTTTGATGCTGCGTTCTGGCGCCGCCGGGTGGAATATGCATGGAACTACCGCAAGACCGTGCTGGAACCTGCAGACCTTTCTGCCTGCCGCGTCATTTTTGGCGAAGCCGACCAGTTCCCCGGGCTGACTGTGGACCGGTTCAGCAACATCCTCGTCACGCAGACCCTGAGCGTGGGCATGGAAAAGCTCAAGCCCGTCCTCTTCCCCATTCTGGCGGAAGTCCTGCGCGCCGACGGCCAGACCATCGACGGCATCTACGAGCGCAACGATGAGGCTCTGCGCGCAAAGGAAGGTCTTGAGCAGAACAAAGGCTGGTTTGAGCTGCCCGGTGAGACTCACCCTGCAAGCACCCAGACCGAGATCTGCGAGAACGGAGTTTACTATCATGTGGATTTCGAGAACGGCCAGAAGACCGGCTTCTTCCTTGATCAGAAGTACAACCGCCGGGCGGTGGCACGCCTTGCGGCAGGTCACACCGTGCTGGACTGCTTTACCCACACCGGCAGCTTTGCACTGAACGCCGCTGCGGGCGGCGCTGCCCGTGTGACCGCCGCCGATATCAGCGCCGAGGCCATTGCCATGGCGCAGCGCAATGCCCAGCGCAACGGTCTGACCAATATGGACTTTTTGTGCGAGGACACCTTTGAGCTGCTGCCCCGCTTGGAAAGAGAGGGACATCCCTACGATTTTATCATTCTGGACCCGCCGGCCTTTACCAAGGCGCGCCGCACTGTGGAGAACGCCATGCGCGGTTACAAGGAGATCAACTACCGTGCCATGAAGCTGCTGCCCCGCGGCGGCTATCTGGCAACTGCCAGCTGCTCCCATTTTGCCACCGAGGAGCTGTTCATCAAGATGCTGCGCGCCGCTGCAAAGGATGCGCACCGCCAGCTGCGGCAGATCGAGGTGAAACAGCAGGCACCGGATCATCCGATCCTGTGGGGCGTGCCGGAGACGAATTATCTGAAGTTCTTTTTGTTCCAGGTGATCTGACCATTTAGAATGCCCTCCGCTTCGCTCTGGGCATATTTAAAGGAAATATTATTTTTATATTGGCGTTTGTCGCGGCCTGCGGGCCGCTCCAAACGCATTTTTACAAAAGGGGTCGTAACGGGTAGTAGCATCTGCGGCTGTCACGCAACGGATAAGCCTAGGCTTTGCAAATGCAATTGTCCGTAACGACTCCTCCCGTGAAAAAACAGTTCCGGCGGGCCCGCAGGCCTGCCGGAACTGCAAATTTAAAAATATTATTTCCGCTGATATTGCCAGAGCGCAAGCGGAGGCAATTCCAAATCGTTCTGTTCCGGTTTAAAGGTTCAAAAGTCATACCAAGCTCAGTTGTGCCAAAATTCGCAGAGAGCGTTTGTGCAGAATCGTCAGATTTGTCAATTGCCTTTTTGCCCGGCAGCGGCTATAATCAAACCATAGACAGCAACGGCGCTGTGGGTCACCTCCTGACTCGCAGCGCCGTTTTTGTTAAGATGCTTTCGTACTTCTGGGTGCGGCATTGCGGCAGACCAGAATGCAGACGAAAGGGTAAGAAAAATAAGATCAAGTAAGGAGTAGGATTTATGGCAGCGAATGTTATGGAAATCTACGGCAGCAAGGTCTTTAACGAACATGTGATGAAGGAGCGCCTGCCGAGCGCAACCTATAAGAGCCTGAAGAACACCCTGCACAAGGGTGCTCCGCTGGACATTGAGGTGGCAAACGTCGTGGCCAGCGTGATGAAGCGCTGGGCCATGGAGCTGGGTGCCACCCACTACACCCACTGGTTCCAGCCGCTGACCGGCATCACCAGTGAGAAGCACGATGGCTTTGTTTCCCCTGTGGGCGACGGCACCGCCATCATGGAGTTCTCCGGCAAGGAGCTGGTGCGCGGCGAGCCCGATGCATCTTCCTTCCCCTCCGGCGGTCTGCGCGCCACCTGCGAGGCCCGCGGCTACACTGCATGGGACCCCACCAGCTACGCATTCGTGAAGGATGACGTGCTGTGCATCCCCACCGCATTCGTCAGCTACACCGGCGAGGCTCTGGATAAGAAGACCCCCCTGCTGCGTTCCATGAACGCACTGTCCAATCAGGCAGTTCGCATCCTGAAGCTGTTCGGCAAGGATGTGGATTACGTCTCCACCACCGTCGGCCCCGAGCAGGAGTACTTCCTTATTAAGAAGGAAGATTACGAGGCCCGTCAGGATCTGATCCTCACCGGCCGCACCCTGTTCGGTGCCCCCTCTGCCAAGGGTCAGGAGCTGGAAGAGCACTACTTCGGTGTCATTCGTCCCGAGGTCTCCGAGTTTATGAAGGAGTTGGACGAAGAGCTGTGGAAGCTGGGCATTCCCGCCAAGACCAAGCACAACGAAGTTGCTCCCTGCCAGCATGAGCTGGCTCCCATCTTCGACACCACCAACGTTGCCATCGACCACAACCTGCTGACGATGGAGATGATGAAGAAGATCGCTCCCAAGTACGGTCTGGTCTGCCTGCAGCATGAGAAGCCTTTCGAGGGCGTGAACGGCAGCGGCAAGCATAACAACTGGTCCATGTCCACCACCCACGAGAACCTGCTCGACCCGGGCGACACCCCCATGGAGAACCTGCAGTTCCTGGTGTTCCTGGCTGCTGTCATCAAGGCTGTTGACGAGTACGCCGATCTGCTGCGCACCTCCGTTGCCACTCCCGGCAACGATCACCGTCTGGGTGCCAACGAGGCACCTCCGGCTATCATTTCCATCTTTGTGGGCGAAGAGCTGGAAGCTGTCATCGATGCTATCGCATCCGATTCCCCCTATGCCGGCCCCGTCAAGATGAAGATGGATCTGGGCGTTGATGTCTTGCCCAAGTTCAGCAAGGATACCACCGACCGCAACCGTACCTCTCCCTTTGCCTTCACCGGCAACAAGTTCGAGTTCCGTATGCCCGGTTCCGCTGAGAACCTGAGTGATGCCAACACCATCCTGAACACCGCCGTTGCAAAGGAACTGAAGGGCTACGCCGACGAGCTGGAGAGCGCTGAGGACTTTACCAGCGCCGTGATTGCTCTGGTCAAGCGCACCATCCGCGACCACCGCCGCGTCATCTTCAACGGCAACGGCTACACTGCCGAGTGGGAAGAGGAAGCCGCAAAGCGCGGTCTGCCCAACAAGAAGAACACCCCCGCTGCTCTGCCTGCCCTGATCGAGCCCAAGAACATTGCCCTGATGGAAGAGTTCGGCGTGCTGACCAAGGTAGAGATGGAGAGCCGCTACGAGGTGGAGATGGAGCACTACTCCAAGATCATCAACATCGAGGCTCTGACCATGCTGGAAATGGCCCGCAAGCAGCTGCTGCCTGCCGTCAACTCCTACATGAGCGAGCTTGCCAATACCGCAGCATCCAAACTGGCTGTGAGCGAGAACATCAGCGTGCGCAGTGAGACCAAGACCCTGACCAAGCTCTCTGCTGATGCTGATGCTATGAGCGACGCCGTCGATACCCTGCAGGATGCAGTGGATGCTTCCAAGGCATTGCCCACCGAGGCAGAAAAGGCCGTTGCTTTCCACGACAACGTGCTGCCTGCAATGGATGCTCTGCGTGCCGCTGCGGACGACGCCGAGACCATCTGCGGTGAGGATTATTGGCCTCTGCCCAGCTACAGCAAGATGCTCTACTACGTCTGATCTTTCATCAGCGTAACAGCAGAATAGCATCCGTAGGCTGCGGAATTTAAAATTGCCATTCTCCTTTTCCTATTTCTTACACCAGCCTAAAGACCTGCTCCCATTCTGAGGGCAGGCCTTTAGGCGTTTTATTTGAAAGGGAAACCATTATGAGCTATTCGACCCAACAGGACATCCTTGATTTTGTGGAGGACAACAACGTCAAATTTGTGCGCTTTGCCTTCTGCGATATCTTTGGCACTCAGAAGAACATTGCCGTGCTGGCAAACGATCTGCCCAAAGCTCTGGAAGACGGTGTCTGCTTCGACGGCAGCTCCATTGCCGGCTTTATGAAGGTGGAGGAAAGCGACCTTGTGCTGCGGCCGGATCTTTCCACCGTGACCATTCTCCCCTGGCGGCCTACCGAGGGCCGGGTGATGCAGTTCTTCTGTGATGTGGAAAAGCCGGACGGCCAGCCCTTTGGCGGCAACTGCCGCGGCTTTCTGCGCAGCGTGAACCGCAAATTCAAAAAGCTGGGCATCACCTGCAATGTGGGCGCAGAGTGTGAGTTCTACCTGTTCGAGAATGATGATCGGGGCCGCCCCACCCGTATCCCCATCGACTTTGGCGGCTACTTTGACGTGGCCCCGCTGGACGCAGGCGAGAACCTCCGCCGGGACATTTGCCTGACTATGGAGCAGATGGGCATGAGCCCTCAGCACAGCCATCACGAAAGCGGCAACGGCCAGAACGAGATCGACTGCCACCACGCAGGCCCCCTCAAGACCGCCGACAACGTGATGATGTTCAAGCAGATCGTGCGCGCCATTGCCACCCGCAGCGGCATCCATGCAAGCTTCCTGCCCAAGCCCCTGCCGGATCAGGCAGGCAGCGGCCTGCACATCAACCTGTCCCTTTACATGGATGGCCGCAACCTGTTTGAGGGCGACATTGCCCCGGACAGCATTGCAGGCAGCTTTATGGCCGGTGTGCTGGCCCACAGCCGGGAGCTGACCGTGTTCACCAACCCTCTGCCCAACAGCTATCAGCGCTTTGGCTGCGATGAAGCGCCCCGCTATGTGAGCTGGAGCCGCCAGAACCGCAGCCAGCTGGTGCGCATCCCGCAGGTAAAGGGCGACAACTGCCGCATGGAGCTGCGCAGCCCGGACCCTGCCTGCAACCCCTATCTGGCCATTGGTCTGGTTCTGTCTGCCGGATTGGACGGCATCGAGAACCGCATGGTGCTCTCTGCCCCCGTGAACAAGAATCTGTTCGACCCCTCTATGGCTGAGGGCCTCAGCCTTGAGACTCTGCCCGCCAGTCTGGAAGAGGCCGTGCAGGCTGCGGAGGAGAGCGAATTTTTGCGCAGAGTGCTGCCCGAGCAGCTTGCCAGCCGCTACTTTACGGAAGAACTGAAGCGCTGCGAAGCACTGAAACACGCGTCCGACCCTGTTGAGTACGAGCGTACCCATTACTTCAACTCCATCTGACCCCTGCAAAAGAGAGTGTGTAGGAGAAAGGAGCGCAGGAAATGGGACGTGCACTGATCGTAAGTGCCGGTGCAAGCTCCAACGAGTATATCGCTGCACGGCTGACCGAAATGGGCTACAGCCGCCCGGTGATCATTCCCAGCGGGGCCGAAGCCCGGCGGCGCATGACGGAATCGGATTTTGAGCTGATCGTGGTCAACTCTCCCCTGCCCGATGAATTCGGGCATGAGGTGTGCATCAATGCTGTGGAAAAAACAGATGCCGGTGTCGTGTTTCTGGTCAAGGCCGCACAGGCTGAGCAGCTTTTGGGGCCTTTGAGTGAGCAGGGGGTATTGCTGCTGTCAAAGCCCTTCAGCACCGCCTTTTTTGTGCAGGCCATGCACATGGCGGCGGCGGGCAACCACCGCCTGCTGCGTGCCCGGCAGGAGAACGCCCGCTTACAGGAAAAGATCGCACAGGTGCGGCTGGTCAGCCGGGCAAAATGCTGCCTTGTGGAGCACGAGCACATGACCGAAGCCGAGGCACACCGCTACATAGAAAAACAGGCCATGGATACCCGGCGTGACCGCACAGAAATTGCACAGGAAGTCCTTGAAAATTATGAGGACATGGGTGTATAATATTGGATTGGGAAAAGTATCCTTGCTTTCACCGGCTCATTTTGGGAGAGGCTGAGAGCAAGGCCGTTCACCTGAAAGAATTCACAAAGGTTTATAAGGGAAAGAATTCAGAAAAACAAAAATAGAGGAGGAAATTCTATGGCAGAGAAACAAACCAAATTCATCTTTGTCACCGGCGGTGTCGTCTCCGGCCTTGGCAAGGGCATCACAGCCGCATCGCTGGGCCGTCTGCTCAAGTGCCGCGGTCTGAAGGTGGCCAGCCAGAAGCTGGACCCCTATGTGAATGTGGATCCCGGCACCATGAGCCCGCTGCAGCACGGTGAGGTGTTCGTGACCGACGATGGCACTGAGACTGATCTGGATCTGGGCCACTACGAGCGCTTTATCGACGAGAATCTGAACAAATACTCCAACCTGACCACCGGCAAGGTGTACTGGAACGTACTGAACAAGGAACGTCAGGGTGCATATCTGGGCCAGACCGTGCAGATCATTCCCCACATCACCAACGAGATCAAGAGCTACATCTACAATCTGGCCTCTTCCACCGAGGCTGACGTGGTCATTACCGAGATCGGCGGCACGACCGGTGATATTGAAAGCCAGCCCTTCCTCGAGGCCATCCGTCAGGTGGGTCTGGAGCAGGGCCGCGACAACTGCTGCTACATCCATGTGGTGCTGGTGCCCTACATTTCCGGCTCGGACGAGTACAAATCCAAGCCTGCACAGCACTCTGTGAAAGAGCTGCAGGGCATGGGCGTGAACCCGGACATCATCATCCTGCGCGCAGACGGCAGTGTGGGCGGCGACATCCGCCGCAAGATCAGCACTTTCTGCAATGTGAAGCCGGAGTGCGTGATCGAGAACCTGACCATGCCCAGCCTGTACCAGTGCCCGCTGATGCTGCACACCGGTGGTCTGGACGAGGTAGTGGTGCAGAAGCTCAAGCTGAATGTGCCCGCTGCCGACCTGACCGAATGGAAGCAGGTGGTCAGCCGCATTGCCACCCGCAGCAAGACCTGCAGCATTGCACTGGTGGGCAAATACGTCAAGCTGCACGACGCTTACCTCTCCGTGATGGAGAGCCTGTACCACGCAGGCTTCGAGAATGACAGCCAGGTGGAGATCAAGTGGGTGGAAAGCGAGGACCTGACCGACCAGGCCGCCTGCAAGGAAGCCTTTGCAGATGTGGACGGCATCATCGTACCCGGCGGCTTTGGCGACCGCGGCATTGAGGGCATGATCCAGGCTGCACAGTATGCCCGCGAGAACCATGTTCCCTACTTTGGCATCTGTCTTGGCATGCAGATCATGGTGATGGAGTTTGCCCGGGGCGTTTTGGGCTACAAGGATGCAAATTCCAGCGAATTCACCCCGGATGGCAAGCATAATGTGATTGCCCTGATGGCCGACCAGCAGGGCAACATTCCCAAGGGCGGCACCATGCGTCTGGGTAAATACCCCTGCAAGGTGATGCCCGGCACCAAGATGGCCGAGTGCTACGGCGAGGCCGAGATCTGGGAGCGCCACCGCCACCGCTACGAGTTCAACAACGAGTTCCGTCAGGAGATGCAGGACGCCGGTCTTGTTATTTCCGGCACCAGCCCCGACGGTCGTCTGGTAGAGACTGTAGAGCTGCCCGGCCGTGACTTTCATTTGGGCGCACAGTTCCACCCGGAGTTCAAGAGCCGTCCGAACCGTGCTCACCCGCTGTTCAAGGCATTCATTGCTGCGGCACTCAAGTTCCGCGCCAGCGAGCAGCGCAGCCTGCTGCACATGTAAACCATAAAAATAAGGTGCTGTCTGTGCGGACAGCACCTTATTTTTTACCCATATAATCCATGATCCTGCAAGGCATGGTTCATAGTGGTCATTTTCCAGATCACACACCACAAACCGGTCCACGATGCGGGCCATCCCGTGGAACATCTGTTCCGTAAGTTCCTTGCGGCGCTGCAGCTCCATCCGTTCCGCTTCCGCTTTTTGCAGAGAACTCCCGGTGGCTTTGTTCTATCCTTGATTTCCGATCAGCACCACGGCCACATCGTTGACATTCGTGCCGGTCGCGCCGGTGATGATGAGCCCATCCACCGCCTTGAGGGCATGGTAGGCATCGTTGTTCTGCAGCACATCGTACACGTTCAGCTGGTTCTGCGCCAGTGCTGCGGCCGTGCTGCCGTCCACATAGCCGCCCGCAGCATCGGTTGGGCCGTCGGTGCCATCGCTGCCCACCGAAAAGACCGCTGCATCCAGCCCGGCGATCATTGGTGCTGCAGCAAGGGCCAGCTCCTGATTGCGCCCGCCCAGACCTGTTCCGGTCAGATGGACGACCGTCTCACCGCCTGCAAGAAAGGCCAGCTTTTTGCCCTGCCCCGCGTGGGTGCGGGCTATGGAACCAAGGAAGCTGCCAGCCTCCCGCGCTTCACAGCAGAGCCTGTCGGTCAAGATCACCGGCTCATAGCCCAGCTCCCGGCAGGCGTTGGCTGCTGCGCTGCACAGCTCCCGCACGCTGCCGGTGATCTGCGTGGCAACATGGTCCAGCACCTTTGGAGTCTCCTGTGCCAGCAGAGCCTTGGCCTGTGCCGAAAGCTGCAGGTGATATTTTTCCGCAATGGCAAGGGCCTGTGCACAGGTGGAGGTATCCGGCACCGCCGGACCGCTGGCGATCATATCCAGCGGGTCGCCCAGAATATCACTGAGCACGATGCTGAACACCTGCGCAGGCGCACAGCTCTGTGCAAACCGCCCGCCCTTGACCCCGGACAGGCGCTTGCGAATGGTGTTCATCTCCACGATATCGGCACCGCTGGCAAGCAGCTGGCCCGTGATCTGCTGCAGCTCTGCGCCGGGGATCAGCGGCTTTTCAAACAGTGCACTGCCGCCGCCGGACAGCAGAAACAGCACCGTATCCTCTGCCGTTAAGCCCTGCACCAGTTCCAGCGCTTTCCGGGTGGCGGCAAAGCCATTCTCATCCGGCACGGGGTGCCCGGCTTCGCAGCAGTCCACGCCGGGGATCGTGCCCTTCACGTGGCCGTATTTGGTCACGACCACACCGCCATCCACCCGGCCAAGAAATTTCACTGCAGCATGGGCCATCTGCCATGCTGCCTTACCGGCAGCCACCAGCAGCACCCTGCCGCCCTGCGGCCGGAAATTTTTCAGCGCGCGGCGCACCGCTTCGTCCGGCAGAACAGCGTTCAGGCTGGCACGGATGATGGCATCTGCATCTCTGCGCAGTGTTTCGTTTTTCAGCATGTCGTTCTCCCCTTTTCCACCGCTTCTTGTCCGCGGACAAAAAACACCTGTACAGTCTCTTCCTATGCAGGAAAACGCCGTACAGGTGTTCTGATCTTTTTGCTTACTTTGTGCTTGCCGGAGCAACCTCAAAGTCGATCTTGCCCAGGTTCACATCCGCACGCACAATGGTGATCATCATGGTGTCGCCCAGGCTCCAGTTCTTGCCGGAGACGGGGTCGGACAGGCGGATGCCCTCGGTGAGCATGGTACCGGAGGGGGTCAGGCTGGAAGCCGGCACAAAGCCCTCCACGCCGTTGTCCAGCTCAATGAACAGGCCGCGCTGGGTCACGCCGGAAATGCGGCCCTCGTAGCACTCGCCCAGATGGCGGCGGGCATACTCGGCCTTGTAGCAGTCCTCAGCCTTGCGCTCGATCTGCATTGCAATGATCTCGCGCTCACTGGACTGCTTGCTTGCCTTCTCGGCAAAGTCGCTGTAGCGCAGCACCATGGTATCCTTATCCATGCCCTTGAGCTGGGCGGTCATGATGCGATGGATGGCCAGATCCGGATAGCGGCGGATGGGGCTGGTGAAGTGAGCGTAGTCCTTCAGCACCAGACCGTAGTGGCCCTTGGGTTTTTCCTCATACACAGCCTTGGACATGCAGCGCAGCATACCGGTATTGATGATCTGCTCATACGGGCCGCCGCGCACACCTTCCAGAATTGCGCTCAGCTCCTTGGGGGTGGGCACATCCTTGGCAAAGTGATCGTTGATGCCGCAGGCCTGCAGCAGAGTGTGCAGACGCTCCAGCTTTTCAGCATTGGGTTCCTCGTGCACACGGTACACGAAGGGGATCTGCTTCACGCGGGCAAAGTGGGCAGCGCACTGGTTGGCCAGCAGCATGAATTCTTCGATCATAGCTTCGCTCTCGCCGGAGGTGCGCTTTTTCACGTCGATGCAGTGGCCGTCCTCGTCGAGGATCAGCTTCACCTCGCCGCTCTCGATATCCATGCAGCCGCGCTCCTTGCGCAGGCGGGCACGGTGGCCGTACAGTTCCTTCATGGCGGGCAGCTGGCTGAGCACTTCATGGTACTTGCCCTTCAGCTCGTCGTCAGCACTGCCGGCCAGCAAGGCGTTGATCTCGGAGTAAACACCCTTGACGCGGCTGCGGATGACCGACTTGACAAAGCGGTAATCGATCAGGTTGCCATCCTTATCCAGATGCATCAGGCAGGAGAAGGCCAGACGCAGCACGCCCTCATTCAGGCTGCAGATGCCGTTGGAAAGCTGCTTGGGCAGCATGGGCACCACCTGATCGGCATAGTAGACACTGGTTGCGCGGTTAAACGCTTCGTTGTCCAGTTCGCTGCCGGGCTTGACATAGTTGGAAACATCTGCAATGTGGACACCCAGCTCAAAACCGCCCTCCGGGGTCTTGGTCAGGCTGATGGCATCATCGATATCCTTGGTCTCAGCACTGTCAATGGTGAAGATGGGCAGGGCACGCAGATCCATGCGGCCCTCGGTGTCCTTTTCAGAGACCTCAGCGTTCTCCAGCTTCTTGGCTTCCTCACGAACCTTATCCGGGAAGCGGCTGTGGATATCCTGCGCATAGAGCAGAGCCTTTGCGCAGCGCTTTGCTTCGTCCGAGCTGCCAAACCGCATGGCAACGCCCACGCGGTGATCTTCCTGCCGATTGCCGCGCTGCAGGATCTCCACGGCCACCTTGTCGCCGTCCTTTGCACCGCCCTCGCAGTCACGCATCATCTGCATGGAGATGGCCGGGCAGTCGTCCGGCACGAACTTCAGGCGGCCCTCAATGCGGCGGGCAGTGCCCACCAGATCGTTCTTTTCTTCCAGAATGGCCAGGATCTCGCCTTCATCGCTGCCCTCCACACGGGGGTGCTCAAACTTTTCCACAAGCACTATGTCGCCGGGCATGGCACCGCGGGTAAAACGGCCCGGGATAAAGATATCGCTGGTGCCGTCCTCCAGCATGACAAAGGCAAAATTCTTGCCCAGTTTTACCACCTTGCACAACAGAGCCTTGTCTGCACGGCCGGAGCGCACCGTAAAGAACACGCCCTGACGCTGGCAGATGACCGCCTCGTGCACCAGCTGATCCACAGCCTCCATCACCTTGCGGTCCGAGCCGCGGTCCCCGCCGAATTTGGATTTGAGGTCTTTGACGGTGCACGGCTGATTCTGGATCGCGTGCTCAATTTTATCGCGCATTGCCATAATATTTTTTCTCCTTGCTCTTCCATGGCCGCAGCCTCCAACGTGCCGCAGCGCTGCCAATCGTGGGCCAGCTGCCCCACCCTGCCCGGCGGTCAGACTGCC
>NZ_FMFG01000078.1:0-2512 GCF_900066275.1 uncultured Faecalibacterium sp.
ACCGGCACAAATCATGCTTTTCACGCTGCTTTTAGGGCGATTCACGCAGGTTTGCTTCCAAAATCCGGTAAAGTGTGAGATAATCAAAGTACCGTAATGCATACCCCCCCCCGTAATAATTTTCGCAAAGGAGGAACCCCTATGAAACGAAATATTTTGGCCCGGCGGGCAGCTTCCGCTGCGCTGGCAGCGTGCATGATGTTCAGCCTTTCCGCCCCGGCTCTGGCCGCAAGCACCGATGCCCTGCTCCAGCAGAGCACCGCCGCCAAAAGCGCGGTGAGCGTGCTGGACGAAGAGAACGGTATGATGGAAGAAGAACCTGCGTATCAGATGAATCTCAAGGACGGCAGCATCAGAGTCTATATTGGGGAGGATGGCAAACAGTATGCCAAGCAGGGCAATAATGAAGCTCAGCAAAAGGACGATCTGCAGATCACAACGGACGGCGGCCGGACGACCAACACCCTGACCATCGAAGGCGGCACCACTGGTGCAAAAGTCACGCTGTCCAATGTCAATATCGATGCTCCCGGCGCGGCAGTCTCGGTCAGCGGCAATGTGGAGCTGGTTATTACAGGCACCAACATCCTGCGCAGCGGCGAGAACCGCGCCGGTCTGGAAAAGGCAGACGATGACGGGACCCTGACCATCGACGGCACCGGCTCGCTGGAGGCCTACGGCGGTGATTGTGCAGCTGGCATTGGCAGTAGTTATAATAACAACGTCCGTAATATTGTCATCAACGGCGGCACCATCACTGCAGAGTGCACAGGGAGGGATGGTGCCGGCATCGGCGGCGGCCATTCTGGCAAGGCTGAAAATATCAGGATCAATGGCGGCGTGGTGACGGCCACGGGCGGCGAGTGGGGTTACGGTATTGGCAGTGGTTATAATGAATATTCGCTGTTGCCTACGACCATTACCATTACCGGCGGCACCGTGAAGGCCATTGCAGGAAAGCCCGGAGCAGCCATCGGCGCGTTGGCAAGTGCGAATGACCTGACCATGACCGGCGGCAGCCTTACCGTACAGAAATTCAAAGATAGTTGGGGCTGGATCATAAGTCCCAGCAGTACCATCGTTGAGGTGGACAAAAACAGCCTGACCGGTGCTATCACCTATTTGAACCAAGACGGCAAGGTGGAGGATACCGCAAACTGGGATATTACAGTCAATGAGACAGCTGTTAACGGTGTAAACTATAAAGATATCTTAGGTGATGGTGCCCTCTGCTATGACATTGAGAAAAAGACCCTGACGGCAAAAGAGAGGATCAATTATGTGCTGAAGGTCAGAGCGCCGGAGACGGATGTCATTTTGAACGGCGGCATCGGCGCAAGAAGTAGTTTGACGATCGGACAGCAAGGCGATTCGAGTGCTGTAGGTGCACACGATGTGACCGTTACCAGTGACCGGTATGATGCAATTCAGGGCGAGGCTGACATCAACTGCACCGGTAAGGTGAATATCCGCAGCGACAAAAGTATGGCTGTGAACGGAAGCCTGAACATTTATGATTCCAGCGAAGTGACGCTTTCTGCAGGCAGCAACGTTGTGAATGGCAGCGCAAATATCACCAGCAATGGTAACGTGGCCATTTACAGCACCGTTGGCAGAGCGGCGGAAAAACTGACCATCAACAACGCCGAGAATGTCACCATTTCCATCAGAGATGCCGCAGGAGCAGTCTCCGGAGATACCAAGATCACCGCTTCCGGTACTGTGACCCTGAAAAACAACGCACAGGGCGGCCGTGTGGGCACTGTTGCCTTTACACAGGCAGGCGGCAAAAACTACGTCTACTATACCAGCGAAGAGCCGGATGCAAAGCTGATCGACCCGCGCATTCATCCGCTTGCAGAAGCGGCAGGAAGCAGATACCTGCGCATTGAGCCGAGGGAGACTTACAGCATTACCGTGAAAAACGGCACCGCACAGGTGGGCGACGACACCACCGGCCTGACCAGCGCCTTTGAGGGTGAAACGGTCACGGTGAGCGGTAAGAACGAAAACCCGAGTGTTACAAAGTTCGGCGGCTGGAAAGTGATCAGCCCGGAAAGCTTTGAACTGACCGAAGCGCAGAAAAATACCGAAAAAAATATGACCTTCACCATGCCGGCCAGCCCGGTGGAGCTGAAAGCTTCTTATAGCTTCCCGGCACCTGTATTAGATATGCAGGTCACAGTGAAGGACGGCACGATCCGCGTCGGAAAGGGCGAAAGACAGACGGGCACGGTGTTCGTACAGCCGGGCCAGACCGTCACGATCGAAGCCAATGAGCCTGTCAAGGAGAATGAGTCGTTCCATCACTGGAAGGTGGAAAAAGATTCCAGCAAGAATATTGGCATAATTGAGGGTAGTCTGGGCTCCGAAACGGAAAAGGGCACGGAAAAGATCGTCTTTACCATGCCGCAGGACGGCGTGAAGCTGACCGCCGTTTACAGCATCCCCGCTTCCGTGCTGAGGAGTACCGTTACTGTTGAGGGCGGCACGGCAAAGTCCACTCTGGGCG
>NZ_FMFG01000052.1:0-13221 GCF_900066275.1 uncultured Faecalibacterium sp.
AATCGGCAGCATTTTTTGAACCAGCTTCTGAACGAAGAAACGTAATGCCGGGAAAGGACATTCCATATGAGTGATTCTACGTTGAAAGAGCTTTGGCAGCAGGTCGCTGAAAAGAAAAGCTGCGAAGCAAAACAGAAAGAACTGACCGCCCAGAGAGATACGCTTGCTGATTGCCTGAAAAAGCTGGAAAAATCCAAGCTGGCAGAGCAGGCTGATGTGGACCGTCTGGAGGGACACAGCCTTGCCGCATTTTTCTATCAAGTGATTGGAAAAATGGATGAAAAGCTGGACAAAGAACGGCAGGAAGCCTATGCAGCCCGCGTCAAGTACGATGCGGCTCTCCATGATCTTTCTTCCGTTGATGCCGACTTGAAGCAGATTCAAAATAGACTGGCACGGCTGTCCGATTGCGAAAGTCAGTATCAAGCTGCTCTTTCCGAAAAAATCAAAAGCATCAAAGTCTCTGCCGACCCTGCCGCACAGCAGATTGCGGAAAGCGAAAGCCGCATTGCCGCGCTGAAAGTTCAAAAGCGGGAGCTGCTGGAAGCCATCAACGCAGGAAAGACTGCCTTGCATACGGTCAACGAAGTTCTCGAAACCCTCCACAATGCCGAGGGCTGGAGTACATGGGACGTAATGGGCGGCGGTTTGATGGCCGATCTTGCCAAGTATGAGGAACTGGACGATGCGCAGAAACAAATCGAACAGCTTCAAGTGGAACTGCGGCGGTTCAAAACTGAGCTTGCTGATGTTGAGATCACCGCAGACCTTCAGGTTACGGTGGACAGCTTTCTGAAATTTGCAGATTTCTTCTTTGACGGTCTCTTTGCAGACTGGGCAGTTCTGGATTACATCAATCAGGCACAGAGCCGTGTAGAGAACACCAAGGGCCAGATCAAGCGTGTCCTCGCACTTCTGAAAAAGATGCGCGAAGATGTTGATGTCCAAATCGCTGACGAAAAAGAGAAGCAGGAGCAGCTTGCAGTGGAAACCGAGCTGTAGGGTTGGAGTGTTCGCTTATGTGATATGCTCAACTCAATAAATCGGAATCGAGGGAGTAGGAGAAATTGAGATTGGAGGATAAGTTGGTGAACAAGATTTTCAAAGGTCTTATTCGATTTTTGATAGAAGTGATAGTTATGACTGTTTTGATTGTTGGGATCAACATATTTACTAATGGTATGTATCTTTGGGGATTGCCCCGCATAAATGATATTCAGTCTGTAAATATCACGTATCCGAGTGTCACGGATGATGTTAAAGAAATTTCGAGCAGTGAGGACATTGAGTTAGCCTTAAAGCTAACGGGATTTCTGAAATATGATTTATTTGGGGAAGTGAATAGCGAAGAAGAACCCGCTATTACAATTACTTATTTTCTCAAGGATGGAACAAGCAAAACAATCTCCGCTAATAACACTACTGTCTGGTGGAACAATAAAATTCATGTAATCAAGGACAAGGAAATGTTTGTCAACCTAACAGAGGGAATTTTCTTTCTGGAAGATTTACAAACAAAGTAAATCAATTCCTGTTTGACGGACTATCAAATTATTACACACCTTCTGCGGGCGACCCTCAAAACGGTTGCCCGCTCTTTTTATACCCTAAAATCCGAAAAAGGAGGAACGCTATGCCAAGCAAAACCGAAGAATATCTTGCCCTTGCCCAGCGCACGGCCAACGGCTTGACCCGGTACTGGGAAAGCTGGACGGACTACCTGACCACTGCATCCCGGTTGTACAAGTACCCCTTTGCAGACCAGTTGATGATCTACGCTCAGCGGCCCGATGCCACCGCCTGCGCCGAATTTGACATTTGGCGCAACCGGATGAACCGCTATGTCAGGCGTGGCTCTAAGGGCATCGCTCTGCTGGACGAATCCAGCGGATTCCCTCGACTGCACTACGTTTTTGACGTAAGCGACACCGGGGTGCGCCGCAATTCCCGTGACCCGGAGATGTGGCAGTACAATGACGACCTGAAACAGCCGGTTTCGGAAATGTTGAGCAAGACCTACGGCATCAGCGGGGAGCGTGTCAGCCAGCAGCTTGCCGATGTTGCCGGGAAACTGGTGGCGGATTACTGGGACAACAACGGCGAGGACATCCGTGCCATCGTTGACGGCTCGCTGCTGATGGATTATGATGAAGCCGGGGTGGAGATGCAGTTCAAGTCCGCCGCCGCCATCAGCGTCACCTACACGTTGCTGGAACGCTGCGGCTTTGAGCCTGCCGGGTGGTTCGACAAGGACGATTTTCAGGCAATCTACAATTTCTCAACCCCAGACAGTGTTTACGCCCTCGGCGCAGCCGTCAGCGACATGAGCCGGGAAGTCTTACGCCAAATCGAACGCACCGTAAAAACAACCATTCGCCGCCGAAACAATGAAAGGAGCCAGCATGAATATGAGCAGCAATCTGAGTTACACGCAGACCGGGGATTATCTTCTCCCGAACCTGACCCTGCATCAGCCGAAGAACCCGCTGGGCAAGTACGGCAGGATGCGCCTGAACTTTCTGAAACAGCAGCACCCGGTTCTGTACCACACGATGCTCCTGAACGGGAGCCTGTACCCGACCCTGACCGAACTGGAGCAGACCGCAGCAGCGATGAAGAAGCAACTGATGGCCGATCTGCTGGCGAAGAACCCGGCCCCGGACAAGGAGAAGAATCAGATGGCGTGGGTACAGCACATGAACAGCCTACAGGAGCAGGTCGAGGAAGTGATTCGGACGGAACTGATCTACAGCTAAGTTTTCTGGATGCCGTCATCCCCACCGAAGCCCAGCAAATTGAACATATCAACCGAGCGGAGAGCGAAAAATCGCCCTCCGCTTTTGTTTTGTCGCAGGCTGAAATTGAGAATGAACTGCGCAAGCATGGTTCCGGTTTTCAGGATGGCAAGCAGCGGATCATCGAACTGTACCAGACACAGCCCGACCGCAAACTCCGCGCTAAAGCATTGGCGAAAGAGTACGGCATCGGCGGACATTCGCAGGATTTTCTGGATGGCAGCAGCGGTTTTGTAAATCATGATGGAAAAGGACTTGAATTTGACCACTACCCGGATCATCAAAAGGTTACGTTAAGCTGGACACAGGTCGAGAAATACATCGACCTGATGATTCAGTCTGACCGCTACCTGACCGATAAGGAAAAAGAGCATCGTGCCGCCGTGCAGGAAGCGGAACGACAGCTCCCAATGCTGGATGGTGATGCCGCTGCCGAATACAATGCTCTGAAAGAGCAGTACCCCAATACCCTGATTGGCTTTGAACTGGGCGGATATTTTCTGTTCTATGACAAAGATGCAATCACTGTAAAGGAAGTTTTTCGTTCTAATTTGCTGTCACAGGAAAATGCGCTGGGAAAAGTCAAAGTGACCGGCTTTTTGCGCAGAGAGTGGGTAGCAAAATCGCAGAAGCTGTGGGCCGAGGGCAACAGCATCTATCTAGCCGGACAGGGCGGAGATGGTACCCACCATCAGACAAAATATCTGCGAGAGGAAGATTATCTGCCGATCGGCATCATCATCAAGCTAGATGGCCGGGATTTCCGTGTGGATCACGTCAACTTCATGTTCAAATCCGTCAGCTTGCAGGACATGGACTTGACCAACAGCGGACAGCCCATCTTCCGGGTTGAACGGTTGCCCAATATCCGGGAACTGTATGAACAGCAGCAGGATGAAATTATTGACGTTTCTCCTGAAAAGGCTGTTGATTACAAGGTCGGTGACGAAGTTGTTGTTGACCTTCCCACCCGAACCATCGAAGGCAAAATCGGCTATGTTGGCGAAACCGATGTGCGCATCGACACCAGCGCGCATGGGCAGTCGTGGGATAACGAGGTACTCAACAAGCAGCAATTCGAGGACGGTCTGCGGCGGGATGAACCTACACCTGATGAGGAACTGGACAAGTTGCCTATCTCTGTGGAGGTCAATGGCGAGTGGCAGACCTTTCCGGATGCTGCTGCCGCAGACGAAGCCCTGAACGCTGAACCGATGCCGGAAGCCGCAGGAAATTTTCACATCACGGATGATAATTTGGGTGTCGGAGGCCCCAAGCAGAAATTCGCCCGCAATATTGAAGCCATCCAGACCTTGCGCACTTTGGAGCAGGAGCACCGTGGTGCCACCGCCGAGGAGCAGCAGGTGCTTTCGCAGTATGTGGGCTGGGGCGGTCTGGCAGATGCCTTTGACCCCGGTAAAGACAGTTGGGCAAAGGAATACGCCGAACTGAAAGGGCTGCTCTCCGAGGACGAATACGCCGCCGCCCGTTCCAGCACCCTGAACGCCCACTACACCTCTCCGGTGGTTATTCGTGCCATCTATGATGCTGCGGAGCGCATGGGCTTCCGCAGCGGCAATATATTGGAACCCTCCATGGGCGTTGGTAATTTTTTTGGCCTGTTGCCGGACAGCATGGCAGACAGCCGCCTGTACGGTGTAGAACTGGACAGCATTACAGGTCGCATTGCGCAAAAGCTCTACCCGGAAGCTAGCATAAAAGTTGCCGGATTTGAAACCACTGACCGCCGCGATTTCTATGACCTTGCCGTTGGCAATGTGCCATTTGGCAATTATAAAGTCAACGACAAGGCGTACAACAAGCTGGGATTTTCTATCCACAATTATTTCTTTGCAAAAGCCATCGACCAAGTGCGTCCGGGCGGCATCGTGGCCTTTGTTACCAGCCGCTACACGCTGGACAGCAAGGATTCTTCTGCCCGCAAGCACATGGCAGAGCGTGCCGACTTGCTGGGTGCTATCCGCCTGCCGAATAATGCGTTCAAGGCTAATGCAGGCACCGAGGTCGTTTCGGATATTATCTTCCTGCAAAAGCGTGACCGCCCTGCGGACATCGAACCTGCATGGGTGCAGTTAGGGCAGACTGAGGATGGATTTACTCTCAACAGCTATTTTGTAGGCCACCCGGAAATGGTGCTGGGAAATTTGGAACTGGAAAGCACCCAATATGGTCACGACCTGACCGTTGTACCCATCGAGGGCACCAGCCTTGCAGACCAGCTTGCCGAGGCGGTGCAGCACATCGAGGGCAATTACACTGCGGTGGAGATTGCTGCCCCGGACGTCGCAGATGCGGAAGCACAGCGCAAAACGCTGCCCGCAGACCCGACTGTGAAGAATTTTAGCTATACGGTTGTTGATGGCGAGATCTACTACCGAGAAAACTCTATCATGACGCAGATCGAACTGTCCGACAACGCCAAAGGCCGTGTAGCTGGTATGGTGGAGTTGCGGCAGATCGTCAACGAACTGATTCAGCAGCAGTTGAACGACTTCCCGGACGAGGACATTAAGGCATCGCAAGCAAAATTGAACGCCGCCTACGATGCCTTTACTGCAAAATACGGGCTGATCAACGACAAGAAAAATGCCCGCCTGTTCGATGATGACAGTTCCTACTATCTGCTCTGCTCACTGGAGAATCTGGACGAGAATAAAAATCTCAAGTCCAAGGCAGATATGTTCACCAAGCGGACGATTCGGCCAGAGCGTGTTGTCACCAGTGTGGATACCCCCAGCGAAGCACTGGCAGTATCTATTGGTGAGCATGGTAAGGTCGATTTGCCTTATATGGCAGAACTGCTGGGCACTCCCGGTAACTATGAGCGCATCACCACCGAATTGTCCGGCGTGATTTTCAAAGACCCTGCTGTGGATGCTGACGACCCGGAAGCAGGCTGGCAGACTACGGACGAATACCTTTCGGGTAATGTACGCGATAAGTTGCGGATGGCACAGCTTGCTGCGGAAAGTCACCCGGAGTTCAAGGTTAATGTGGACGCACTGACCAAGGCACAGCCCAAAGATCTGGAGGCATCTGAAATTGATGTGCGTTTGGGTGCCACTTGGCTTGCGCCCTCCATCGTGCAGCAGTTTATGATGGAAACTTTTCAGCCGCCCTATCGTATCCGCTACAACAATGCCATCACCGTTCGCTACTCCCCTTATACTTCCGAATGGCGAATCAGCAATAAATCTGCTACTGGCTTTGGTGACATTATGGCCACCGAAACCTACGGTACCCGCAGGGCCAATGCTTACAAGATTTTGGAAGACACCTTGAATTTGCGTGACAGCCGCGTTTATGATACCATCGTGGAGGATGGGAAAGAAAAGCGTGTGCTGAATCAAAACGAAACCACCCTCGCCCAGCAGAAACAGCAGGCCATCAAGGATGCTTTCGCTGGCTGGGTCTGGAAAGATCCGCAGCGGCGGACTCTGCTGGTGAAGAGGTACAATGAGCTGTTTAACAGCACCCGACCCCGTGAGTATGACGGAAGTCATATTCATTTTGTGGGCATGAACCCGGAGATCAATTTGCGAGAGCATCAGCGCAATGCGGTTGCCCATGTGCTGTATGGGTATAACACCCTTTTGGCGCACGAAGTCGGTGCCGGCAAGAGCTTTGAGATGGCGGCTTCCGCTATGGAACTGAAACGTCTGGGCTTGTGTCAGAAAAGTCTTTTTGTCGTGCCAAACCATTTGACGGAACAATGGGCCAGCGAATTTTTACGCCTGTACCCCAATGCAAAGCTGCTGGTCACCAGCAAAAAAGATTTTGAACCCAGTAATCGAAAAAAATTCTGTGCGAGAATTGCGACCGGTGATTATGATGCGGTTATCATCGGACACAGCCAGTTTGAAAAGATACCCTTGTCCGCAGAACGACAGGAGCGTCTGATTCAGGAACAGATGGATGAAATCGAGGAGGCCATCGAAGAAGCGAAAGCGCAGGTTGGCGAGCATTTCACGGTAAAGCAGCTGGAAAAGCTGCGCAAGTCTTTGAAACAGAAATTGGAAAAGCTGCAAGGCACAGACCGTAAAGATGATGTGGTTACGTTTGAACAATTGGGCGTAGACAGGTTGTTTGTGGATGAGAGCCAAGCGTTTAAGAACCTCTACTTGTACACGAAAATGCGTAATGTCGCAGGTTTGAGCACGAGCGAGGCGCAAAAATCCAGCGATATGTTCGGCAAGTGCCGCTATTTGGACGAGATCACCGGAGGACGTGGCGTGATTTTTGCAACAGGTACGCCCCTGAGCAACAGCATGACCGAGATGTATACCCTGATGCGTTATCTTCAGTACAACACCTTACAGCAGAAAGGGCTGACCCATTTTGATGCGTGGGCATCCACCTTCGGTGAGACGACCACGGCCATTGAACTTGCGCCCGAAGGCACCGGATACCGTGCACGCACTCGTTTTGCGAAGTTCTTCAACTTACCTGAACTGATGGCGATGTTCAAAGAAGCAGCAGATATCAAGACCAGCGACCAGCTTCATCTCCCGGTGCCTGATGCAAAATTTGAGACGGTGGTGGTCAAACCTTCGGAAATCCAACAGGACATGGTGCAGGCGTTGAGCGAACGTGCAGCCGAAGTCCACAGCGGTTCTGTTGACCCCTCTGTGGATAATATGTTGAAAATTACGTCGGATGGCCGCAAAATCGGTCTTGATCAGCGGTTGATGAATTCCGCTCTGCCCGATGACCCCAACAGCAAGTTAAATGCCTGCGTCAACAACGTCCTGCGCATCTGGAACGACACCAAGGAGCAGAAGCTGACCCAGTTGATTTTCTGCGATATGTCTACTCCCAAGGGGGACGGTTCGTTCAACGTCTATGATGATATTCGCACCAAGCTGCTCAACGCCGGTGTGCCCGAACAGGAGATCGAGTTCATCCACAACGCAGATACGGAGAACAAGAAAGCAGAACTTTTCTCCAAGGTACGCAGCGGACAGGTGCGTGTGTTGCTGGGCAGCACTGCAAAGATGGGAGCTGGCACCAACGTCCAGACGCTGCTCGTAGCGGTGCATCATCTGGATGTAGGCTGGCGTCCGTCTGATATGACCCAGCGCAACGGCAGAATCATCCGCCAAGGCAATAAAAACAAGCAGGTTTACGTCTATAATTACGTTACCGAATCGACATTTGACGCCTACCTCTATCAGACCCTTGAGAATAAACAGAAGTTTATCTCGCAGATCATGACGAGCAAATCGCCTATGCGATCTTGCGATGATATTGACGAACAGGCTTTATCTTACGCAGAAATCAAAGCTTTGTGTGCAGGCGACCCTCGCATCCGGGAAAAGATGGACTTGGACGTGCAGGTAGCAAAATTGAAGGTGCTGCGCGGAGACTTCCAGAATCAGAAATATCGTCTGGAGGATAAGCTGCTCAAAACTTTCCCGGAGGAGATCCAGAAACAGAAAACCCGCATTGCTGCTTTACAACAGGATTCACAGATTGCAGCAACACACCCGCAGGACAAAGAAAACTTCTGCGGCATGACCATCAAGGGCATGGTGTACGATGACAAAAAGGCTGCAGGCGAACGGCTGCTACTGGCTCGGCAGGAGATGCCCAATGCTGATATGATGCTGCTGGGCACCTACCGTGGCTTTGAACTGAACATTCGATTCGACAGCTTCAAGAATGAGCATCAGGCTGTACTCCGGGCAGAGCTGAGTTACCCGGTGTCGCTGGGCGATGATGCGCGCGGCAATATCACTCGTCTGGACAATGCCATCGACAATTTTGCTGACCATATTGCAGATGCCGAAAATGCTCTGCAAAACCTTGAACAGCAGAAGCAGGCCGCAGAGGTCGAAGTGGCAAAGCCCTTTGCACAGGAGGAAGAACTGGCCGAAAAGTCTGCCCGCCTTGCTGAATTGAACGCCTTGCTGAACATCGACCGTGACCGCAGTTCCTCGCAGGATGCTCCCGAAGAAACCGAGGAAACCGAAACACCTGCAACTCGTCCGTCTGTGCTGGCTGCACTGGGGGAAAAGACCAATCAGCCGGAGCCTGTCAAGCCGTTCCGCAGCTATTATGATAAGGATGGTGATGCCCGGTGAGGGAAAAGCGGAACGAGATCATCATCCTGAGAACCACAAAGTCGGAGAAGAACCGCATTTATGAGAAGATGTTGGGCATGGGCATCCGCAGCCTGAGTGCCTATATCCGAAAAATGGCTCTGGATGGCTACTGCTTGAACTTTGACCTGCCGCAACTGCGGCGGATGGCATATCTCTTGCAGATGTGCAGCAACAATCTGAACCAGTACGCCAAAGCCGCCAATGAAAATGGTCGGGTCTATGCCGCCGACATGGAGGACCTGCGGCAACGGCTGGATGAGCTGATCGGCATTGGCAAGCAAATTCTTTCCAAGCTGGCAGAGCTATAAAAATTCCCGCAGTTGGAGGACTGCGGGTGTACATATAATGCTTGACATCCTTGCAACGTAGTAGTCGATACCTTTATAATAAGGGCGAACAGAAAGGAAGTGCTTGATATGATGTCTATGCTGAAGAAAATGGTTCTTTTCCCGATTTCTCTCTTTGTGGCCTTTCTAGCTCTGATGGCAAGGTGGCTGCTAACCCTGTCCAGCTATGTAGTTGCTCCGCTGATGCTCTACATCTTCGGCTGCGGCATCTACACTGCTTACCGTCAGACTTGGAATCAGTTCCTTATCTTGCTGGTAGCCGAATTCCTCTGCTTTGTCCTCTTTTTCGGCGCAACTGCCATCACCGAGGGCATCGGGCGGTTCAGTGAGTGGTTGGCCGAACTGTAAGGAGCATTTTCAACCTTTTGCCGCCTTCGGGCGGCTTTTTCTTTTATGGGGGTGATTTAGGATGGCTGCGACACGGCTGATCGCGCTGCACAAAAACAAAGGCAAGTCGGTTGCGGTCTGTCTGAAAAGCCGTACAGACTATGTACAGAATCCCGACAAGACTGAGCATGGCGAACTGATTAGCAGCTACGAATGCAGTCCTTTGACGGTGGATGAAGAATTTATGCTGTCCAAACGGCAGTATGAACTTGTCACTGGGCGCAGACAAAAAAGTGACGTGATTGCCTATCAGATCCGGCAGTCGTTCAAACCCGGCGAGATCACCGCCGAAGAAGCCAACAAGGTGGGTTATGAGCTGGCAATGCGTTTCACCAAAGGCAAGTATGCGTTTATCGTTGCAACCCACACGGACCGGGAACACATTCACAATCATATTATTTACAACTCCACTGCGCTAGACAGCACCCGGAAATTCCGTGATTTTCTATTGTCCGGGCTGGCTGTACAACGGTTGAGCGATTTGATTTGTCTGGAACATCAACTGTCTGTCATTGAAATCAAGCCGTACCGAGAGCGACAGAAGCGCACTCTTTATCCACCCAGAGAAAGTAATCGAGATAAGTTGTGTGCCGTAATTGACAACATCCTGCTGAACGAGAAACCTGCAAGTTTCGAGGGCTTCCTTCAAAAGCTGGAACAGCAGGGCTACGAAATCAAACGAGGAAAGCATGCTTCGGTCAAAGGCGCACGGCAGAAACGCTTTATCCGTTTTCGGACACTGGGCGCAGGATACAGCGAAGATGAAATCAAGGCGGTCATTGCCGGAGAAGCCGAACACCGCCCGCATCAGAAGCAGCCACCGAAAGAGCAGCCGTTCCACCTATTGGTGGACATTCAGGAAAAGCTCTCCGAGGGCAAAAGCGAGGGCTATGCACAGTGGGCGAAACGCTACAATTTGAAAGAGATGTCCAAGACCCTGATTTTTTTGCAGGAAAATAAAATCGGCAGCATCGAAGAAATGCAGGAGCGTGTGGATGCCGCTACTGCTCACTATCACGAACTGGGCGATTCCATTAAAGCCTCTGAGAAGCGGTTGGCAGAAATTGCAGTGCTGAAAGCACACATCATCAACTATGCCAAGACGCGACCAGTCTACGATGCCTACCGAAACTCAGGGTACAATAAAAAATTTTTGGAAGCCCACCGGGAGCAGATTACGCTGCACAAGGCTGCAAAAGCCGCTTTTGATGAAGCTGGATTGAAAAAGCTGCCAAAAGCCAAGGACTTGAGCATCGAATACGCTGAACTTCTGAAAAAGAAGAAAGAAGCATACCCAGACTACCGGAAGGCACGAGATGAGATGCAGGAGTTGATGAAAGCTCAGAAAAATGTAGAGATGTTTTTTGCAGAGGAAAAAGACACAGCCGAAAAAGAGCCAACACGATAAACGAAATCCGCCGAGGATTCTTCCCGTTTTTTTCGGGAGGATTCCTCGGCGGATTTTTGCTTTTGAAAACTGATTTCTAAGAATGTGAATGGTAGCAATTTTCGAAATATGTGTTCTATTTTTTCTGCATTGGAATTACCACTTTTTTGATAAAATTAGGAGCCATCACTTTCCGACAGCCATTCGTCTAGGATTCTTGATGCTATTTCAGCATATTCTTCATCTGTAGAAATAGATTTCAAATATTTGTAAAGAGTATTTTTTTCTTCTGCCGCCCCAATATAGGGATAACCGGAATTCCCCAGCATCTCTTTTATTCAGGATTTTTCTACTGAAATCCGGATTCCAAATCCTCCCTCTGAGTATGCAATGCTTATCCATGTTTCATCTTTTCTTAGCAAAACGCCTGTCGAAACGCTTTCTGAAGCCGATGCCTCTTCAGCGTATCCTAAGGTTTTCAATTGGTCAATATATTTTTGTATTTCTTCTTCAGAGATATTATTATAAAAGATTGCATAATACCCAGCATTAGAACCATCCAATATATATTCTATCGTTCCACTTTCCGGCTCACAAATAAGCCTAGTGTATTCATTATCCGGCCAAACTGAAGTATAAATACATTTTACATCAGACGGATTGGTTCCTCCATGTGTAGCAAATTTTCCCTGACCTGAAAAACGAATGCAAAGAAAGACCAATATCAAAACTATAAAGGCAACCGCCATACTGCTAAAAAATTCCAATTTCTTATTCATTTGGCTTGCTCCATAATTCAAACGTACAAAGCCACGATTCTTTTCTTTCGGCTCTAAAGAATCGTGGCTTTTATCCCCATTATCTAATGCTTTTATTACGGAATCGTGATGTCGTAGGAAATGGAGAACTGGCCACCGTTTGCCAAAGCATTCAATGCTACAGCAGTTCCAGAAACAAATACTGTACCGCTTGTTCCGCTACTAGCTTTCCTACCGGTATCCACATCTGTACTAATCGTTTCGTCCCCGGTTGCGACTTCAGAGAAGTATTTACTTGTCGATTGGCCATTCATGGTAAGTTTGACATTTCCTGTCATACCTGTAAATTCCGGCTTTGGCGATGAGTACCACGGAACGTAAAGTTCAACATGAACCTGTACGCCATCATTCTTATCATAGGTTGCGTAGGAATTAACCCGAACGTTAGCAATTCCTACCTGCATAGCCATGCCAGGTTCCAAGCACTCGCTTAGAGGTGCATCATACCTTCCAATAACAACAGGTTGTTCGTCATCCGTTGGGGCCGCTGCAAAAGCAGAGATAGAACAAAGCGAAAAGACCATAACCACCGCCATACAAAGCGCAAGCAATCTTTTCTTCAAGGTCATTTTGAGTCATCTCCTTTTATTTTTGCATAAAATGTGACAGCATATCGAATAAGGTACTTTGCAATCACAAGAAAAGCAATCGCCATGACTGTTGCTGTCGATACAATTGTCAAGATTTCCGGTACGCTAAATTTCATAAATGTACCTCAACTCATGCTCAACTTGTTTTCAAGGAAATTATCTGCATTGGAATCACCTCCATCACGGTTTTCATTTTAGATGTTGATAATAGCAAAGCACAAATAGAAAAAAATCCACAATATTGTAGCAAGACGGAGAAAAAATGTCACCAAAACGGTGTAAGCGCAAAGCAGGGATTGGTTCTTGATCTCTGTTGTGAGAGTTCACAAACGTCCGGGATGCTGTTGCCGGAAGGATGCTTTCTTCAATTTTTTTCCAGAATTCTCTGCAAATAGCGGGCTGTTTATGCTTCTTGAGAATCCATCTAGTGAATACCGACACCCTCCATGATCTTTTCTATCCAATTTGTGGAAGAATCATTTTTCTCACTAAATGACCCCAAATAATGTGACGAACTCTCAACCTCTATTATTACACCATCCGGCATTCTGTATTTTTCTAAACTGAGATTCAAACCTTTAAGTGGGATTGTTCTAGCCAGTTGAGGGATAGAAACTGTATGGAGAATATCAATTTTTGATAAACCTCTATACGTTTCTGTCTTTTCGGCTTCACTTAGCAACCGTTCTGCATACTGATTTGAAATAACCTGTATGCGAAATTGTTCTTTTTCATCCTCGGTCATCTCAAGTGGAACGCCGTGCAATGTGTC
>NZ_FMFG01000076.1:0-2592 GCF_900066275.1 uncultured Faecalibacterium sp.
AGCGGAAAAGGTCGATGGCGAATACGTCCAGAAAATCCAGATTTTCTACCGCTTTATCGGCCCATTGGATGCCATCGAGTAACAAAGTCAGAAAAGTCACCTCCGAGAACTATCCTACAGATTCCGGCCGGGAGGGAGAACTGATCTTTCGACTTGTCTACCAGCAAGCAAGCTGCAAAAAGCCCTTTTCCCGGCTGTGGCTGTCCAGCATGGAGGAAACCGCCATCCGGGAGGGCTTTGCCCACCTGAAACCGTCAACTGAATACGATGCGCTGTACAACGCAGCACTCTGCCGGGAACGTGCCGACTGGATGGTTGGCATCAATGCGTCCCGGCTTTTTTCGTGTCTGTACGGTCAGCCGCTGGCGGTGGGGCGTGTTATGACCCCTGTGCTTGCCATGACGGTGGTGCGGGAAGCCGCCATTGCCGCCTTTGTACCGGAGAAATTCTACACGGTTGCCCTGACCCTTGCAGACGGCGGCACCGCATCCAGCAAGCGGTTTGCACAGAAAGTGGATGCCGAACTGCTGCTTTCCAAATGCCGAAAGGAGGGGCGTGTCACGGTACAGAAGATGGAACGCAAGGAAAAGTCCGAAAGCCCACCGCAACTCTATGACCTTACCGCATTGCAGCGGGATGCCAACCGTCTGCTGGGATTTACGGCACAGCAGACCTTGGATTATGCCCAAAGTCTTTACGAAAAACGGCTCCTCACCTACCCCCGCACGGACAGCCGCTTATTGACGGAGGATATGGCGGCATCCCTTCCGGGGCTGGTGACGGACACGGGCAGGGCGTTTGCCGTGGAGGAGCCGATTCCCATCCATGTGCAGCAGGTCATCGATGGCAGCAAAGTCACCGACCACCATGCGCTGCTGCCTACGAAAAGTATGGCGAACGCAGATCTTGCCGCCCTCCCTGCCGGGGAGCGGAATGCCCTGCGGCTGATTGCTGCACGGCTGCTCTGCGCTGTGGGCGAACCGCACTGCTATGCAGAAACTACGCTCACCACCATCTGCGCCGGAGAGGAATTCTCCGCAAAAGGCAAGTTGGTGCTGTCCGATGGATGGAGAGCCATGGAACGAAAAATACTGGGCGAGCTGCTGGACAAGCAGAAAGAACCGGTTGTTCTGCCCGATGTACAGGAGAAGAGCCAGTGCAGCGTTGCCGGTGTAGAACTGAAGGAAGGCCAAACGTCCCCACCGAAATCCTACACGGAAGATACTCTCCTGTCAGCTATGCAGGCAGCGGGTGCGGATAGTATGCCGGAGGGCGTGGAGCGTCAGGGCATCGGCACCCCGGCTACCCGTGCCACCACCATTGAAAAGCTTGTGCAGAAGGGCTTTCTGGAGCGCAAGGGCAACAAGAAAACCAAGGTGCTGCTGCCCACGGATAAAGGAAAAGCCCTCATCACTGTGATGCCCGAAGAAATCCAATCCCCGAAAATGACCGCCGATTGGGAAACAAAGCTGCTGCAAATCGAACATGGCGAAATGGAGCCGAGCGAATTTATGACCGAGATCAATACGATGATTACCGAACTGGTAAAGAACACGGAAATGAAAAAAGGAGCGAATGCACTTATGAAAAGCAAGATTATTGGTGTCTGCCCGAACTGTGGTAAGCCTGTCGTGGAGCGTGAAAAAGGCTGGTTCTGCGAAAACCGGGAGTGCCGCTTCGTGCTGTGGAAGGACAATGCGTTCTTCAAGCGTCTGGGCAAGCGGCTGGACGCTCATGTGGCGGACAAGCTGCTGCGGGACGGCCGGGTCCGCCTGAAGGACTGCAAGAGCGCCAAGGGCAAGACCTACAATGCCACCGTCCTGCTGTCCTGTGAAGCCGATGGCCGCAGCAAGTTTTCGCTGGAATTTGAAGGTGGGTGCTGATGGAGCAGATAAAAGAAGCGGTCTACCTTATCAACGATGAACGCTATCTGCATCTCCGGGAAAACGGTGCAGGAGTCGGTTTTGCCACCTACAACAAGGTAACTGGTGAGCCGCTGGAAAGCGGGCAGATCTCGGAAAAGAACCTGCCGCCCGATGGCAGGAACGCCATTTCTGCCGCCCGGAACTGGTATCTGTTTGAACTTTCGGACGATGACCGCAAGGTCATCCAACAGGAAAGCGTGAAGATCCTCGAAAACATCCCGCAGGCGGGCATCGGCAGGCGGCGCATCTGGGAGCCGGAAACGCTGCCGAAGGATATTCGTCTTATCAACAGCCATTATGATGACCTCTATCGCATTCCAGATGGCGGCGTGATTCAGGTGGATTACCCGGATGGGCGCAGCTTTACGGCACGGGTGGAACATCTGGATGATTACCACTTTGACATGGGCGGTTTGGGCAATGTGTTCCACATCTGCCAGTTTGCCGAAGTCATGGAACGAAACCATGCAGACTTCTACCCGGAGATTCAGACACAGGACGAGCAGGCGGCGTGGGAACTGGGCGGAAAAGGCTACCTTGCCATCCAGTCCTGTGAGGATGGATGGGACTACACCCTCTACCACAGCGATTATTCCGTGATGGACGGCGGGCAGTTGGATGCCCCGGAACTGACCATTCAGGAAGCCCGTGAGCAGATTCTGGAAGC
>NZ_FMFG01000027.1:0-30950 GCF_900066275.1 uncultured Faecalibacterium sp.
TTTGGAAGTCATTCTTTTGCCTCAGCGCTTGGCGCTCAAGTATAATACCACACCCCCGCCTCCTTGTCAACACTTTTTGACAGATTTTTTCATCTTTTTTCTTGCGCTGCTGAAAAACGTTCATTTTCTTGTATTCAACGTTCTCTTTTTACGCAAAAAAGCCGCCTGCACATTCCTGCACAGACGGCCTTATATTACTTCTATAATAGAGTTAGCGGATCTCGATGCCCAGCTTGAACTTCAGGTTGCCGAGGATCTTCTTGACCACGCGCTCTACTTCTTCCGCAGAGACTTCCTTCTTCGGGTCGGACAGAGACAGGGTGAATGCCATGCTCTTTTTGCCCTCGCCGAGATTTGCGCCGCGGTAGATATCGAACAGCTTGATCTCACCCACCAGAGGGCTGGCCTTCTTGATGGTCTCCTCGATCTCGCCGCAGGTGGTCTTTTCGTCGCAGACCAATGCCAGATCACGCTTGACAGCAGCGTAGGGACTGAGCGGCTGATAGCGCAGCTCACCGTCCACACAGGACATGAGAGCCTCGTAATCCAGCTCGCCCAGATAAATATTCTGGCTATCCTTCTGATCCTTTGCAATTTCCAGCTCGCCGTTGATCTCGTTGGACAGCTTGCCAAACACACCCAGACGCTTGTCACCACAGTAAACAGCGGCGCTGATGCCGGGGTGCAGCCACGGGGTGGTCTCGCGCTTGTAGTCAAAGCTCAGGCCAAAGCCGGCTGCCAGTGCTTCCAGTGCACCCTTGACCGTGAAGAAATCTTCTTCGGGGCCGAATGCACCAATGCAGAGGGTCTGGCGCTCGTGCGGATGCTCGTTGATGGGCAGTTCCTTGGCAAGATACACCGGTGCCATCTCGAACAGACGGCCTTCCGTGTTGCCCTTCTTGAGATTGTCCACAATGACGTTCAGCATGGAGGGTGCCAGCAGGGTACGCATGATGGACAAATTCTCGCTGATGGGGTTCAGGATGCGGATGGCCTTGCGGGCTTCATCATCCGCCGGGATGTGCAGCATATCCAGTTCTGCGTTGGAGTAGAAAGCCAGCGTGGAGGCCTCATAGAAGCCCTGTGCGGCCAGCAGACGCTTGGTCTTGAGCTGCTGCTTCTGGTCATAGTTCAGACCGCCGTTTGTAACGGAGGCAGTGTTCAGGAAGGTGGGCACAATGTGGTCGTAGCCGTACTCACGGATGACCTCCTCGGCCAGATCCGGGAAGCTCTCCACGTCCTCGCGGTACAGGGGCGCGGACACGTCCCAGCTGCCATCGGCCTGTACATCCACCGTGAACTCCAGACGCTGCAGAATGTCGATCATGGTCTGATCCGGCACGATGATACCCAGCACGCCGCAGATCTTAGCCGGAGTGGTAACGATGTGCTTGCGCTCCATCGGGCGGCCATCGGTCAGGTCATATTCCAGTGTGGTGATGTCGCCGCAGTCCAGCTCCTGGATCAGGTGCAGGGCACGGGCAAGGCCCAGTTCAGGAGAGTGACGGTCCACGCCCTTCTCGTAGCGGGCAGAAGAGTCGCTGTTCTGGCCCAATGCGCGGCTGGTCTTACGCACGCAGTCGCGGGCGAAGGTGGCACACTCAAACAGCAGGCTGGTGGTGTTCTCATCCATGCCGGAGTTTGCGCCGCCCATGATGCCGGCAAGTGCCACCGGCTTTTCGGCATCGCAGATGACCAGATTGTTGGGGTTCAGAGTGAACTCCTTCTCATCCAGCGTGACGATCTTTTCGCCCGCATGGGCGCGGCGCACATCGATAGTGCGGCCGGCGACCTTGTTCAGGTCAAAGGCGTGCATGGGCTGACCCATTTCCAGCAGGGTGTGGTTGGTGATATCCACCACATTGCTGATGGAGCGCAGGCCGCACAGAGCCAGATGGCGCTTCATCCAGCGGGGAGACTCGCCCATGCGGATGTTGCGCACATAGTGTGCCATATAGCGGGGGCACAGGTCCGGAGCCTCCACCTTGACGGTGATGGGCGCATCCGGCTCGCAGACAGTCTTGTAGTCCATGGCGGGCATGTGCAGGGGCTTGCCCAGAACGGCAGCCACCTCGCGGGCGATGCCCAGAACGGACTGGCAGTCCGGGCGGTTCGCGGTGATGGAGATATCAAAGATATAGTCGTCCAGACCCACCACGGGAGCAATGTCGGTGCCGGGGACAGAATCCTCGGGCAGAATGAGCAGGCCGTAGACCTCAGAGCCCGGGAACAGGTCGTCGTTCAGGCCCAGCTCTTCGCCGGAGCACAGCATACCGTTGGACTCCACGCCCTGCATCTTGCGGGCCTTGATCTTGATGCCGCCGGGCAGGGTGGAGCCATCCAGAGCAGCGGGCACGCAGTCGCCCAGCTTCATGTTGGCGGCACCGGTGCTGATGCGGATGTCGTGGCCGTAGTCGCCGCAGTCCACCACACACTTGGTCAGGTGGGTGCCCTCCTGCTTTTCCATCTCCACGATCTTGCCGACGACCACCTTGCTGATGCCTGCATCCAGCGGGATCAGCTCTTCGACCTCAAAGCCGCAGGAGAAGAGCTTTTCCTCCAGTTCCTGCGCAGTAACGTCGACATCTACAAATTCTTTTAACCAGCTGAAAGGTACTTTCATTGTCTCTTCTCTCCCCTCTTATTCGTGGAACTGCTTGAGGAACTGCAGGTTGTTCTCGAACATCAGGCCGATGTTGTTGATGCCATACTTCAGCATGGCGATACGCTCGATGCCGATGCCGAAGGCGAAGCCGGAATACTCGTCCGGGTCGATATTGCAGTTCTCCAGCACCTTGCGGTTGACGACACCGCCGCCCAGCACCTCGATCCAGCCGGTGTGCTTGCACAGCGGGCAGCCCTTGCCGTGGCACTCGAAGCAGCTCACGTCCACCTCCACGCTGGGCTCGGTGAACGGGAAGTAGGAGGGACGCAGGCGGGTGCGGGTGTCAGCGCCGAACAGCTTCTGCACGAAGGTATTCAGTGCGCCCTGCAGGTCGCCCAGCGTGATGCCCTTATCCACCACCAGACCTTCCATCTGGTGGAACATGGGGCTGTGGGTGGCATCGGAGTCGGAGCGGAACACACGGCCGGGCATCAGGATCTTGATGGGCGGCTTCTGAACGTCCATGGTGCGGATCTGGCCGCCGGAAGTCTGGGTACGCAGCAGGAACTCCTCCGACAGGTAGAAGGTGTCCTGCATGTCGCGTGCCGGGTGATCCTTGGGCACGTTCAGGCGGGTAAAGTTGTGGTCATCGTCCTCGATCTCCGGGAAGGTGCCCACCGAAAAGCCCATGCCGGAGAACACGTCGATGATCTGGTTGGTGATCAGGGTCAGCGGGTGCAGGCCGCCCATGGGGCGGGTCTTGGCGGGCAGGGTGATGTCCACCGTCTCGGCAGCATTGCGGGCAGCAAGCTCTGCCTGCTTCACCTGTTCTGCAGCAGCGTCGTAATCTGCCTGAACCTTTGCCTTGAGTTCATTGATGATCTTGCCCATAGCGGGGCGCTCTTCCGGCGCAACGGTGCGCAGGTTCTTCATCAGGGCAGGGATCTTGCCGTTTTTGCTGAGGTACTCCTGCCAGAAGGAGGCCAGCGTTTCCTTGCCGGACACCTGACCAAGGCTTTCAGCGGCCTGTTTTGCCAGCTCGTCGATCATTGCTTGCATGGATGTTCTCTCCTTTATTCTTCGTGTTGATGAGCGGAGTGCAACAAAAAAGCTCCGTCCCCCGCCCGATTTCTCAGGCAAAAGGGACGAAGCTGTTGATTCTTAGCTCCGCGGTACCACCCGGTTTCCACCCGTGCACAGATGCCGGGCGGCTCTCAGAACGCCGTAACGGGGCGTGGCCGTTCTGTACTACTGCTGTTTCGCACAGACCGCTCAGGAGCGAACTTCAGCACAGATACACCCGGAAGCCCTCTCAGCCGGTGAAGCTTCTCTCTTTGCCGTGTACGCCATGCCTACTCTCTCCGTCGCTGCGTTTGGGAGTATTCAGGTTTTATAACCAAGAGCTATGTTACCACATTTCGGGACAGTTTGCAAGGGCTGCGCAGTTACTTTCCGCAAAAATCGCGTTCGATTGAGTTTTTTTCACAAAGCCGCAGCCATTATGAATCGTTTATGTCATCCATTATGAGCTGAAACAATTCTCCCAGGTCGATTAGTGGCGCAAACTCTTTATCAACTTTGTAATCATCTGAAATTTTTACCACGACCACACCGTCGATCTGCTGGATATATCCTTCCTGCGGATAGACTGGCATCTGTTCCAGCTCTGTTCTGCTGTACAGTTCCCCATACTGTTCCACCGAGCAATGCTTGAGTTTTGCCGGAGTAATATCCCTGAAAACCGCTTTCCAAGACGCTCTGGCCGAGTAATCGTTCAGCCAGAAGCGGCCCATCTGCGCATACGGATTTGCATAGAGGTAATACTCCCTCTTCATAAAACTGGAGTTCGAGCTGGGTCTGCCCACAAACAGTACCGGCAGCTGCTCGTTATCGTCAAAATATCCGCTGCTCATCAGGTCGTCCGCAATGTGATCCGACATGCTCTTGAGTGTTTTTCTTCCCTCATACATAGCTTCCTGATCGATCACGGCAGAGCAGACATTGCCATAGACGACCAAAACCGCAAGTACTACAGCCCCTGTCCGGGCAGCACGTACATACTTTTTTACCATAGGCTGATTTGTGCGCGTCCCTTCAAGCAGCAGCAGACATACTGGCACGAACAGATTCAATCCTTCGCCCATCTGCAAAAGCCAGACCGCCTCGCTTGTGATCAGCATGATGGCATTGCACATGATGGGCAAAACGATCAGCGCTGCCACTCCCAGAAGGATATATTCCCAATTTTTCCGGTGAAGCATTTTTCTGAAGCGGTTCAGCAGTCCGATGCTCAGCGCCAGAAATACCAAAACGAAAAAGCCCACCGGCTGCAGAATGTTATGCCGATAGTAATTCTGAAAAAAGTAAGCTCCAAACAGTTGGTAGGTCTCTGCAATGGCATTGGGCAGATTTTTCAGTATAGAAAGTACCGAAACATCCGCTCCTCCATTATAACTTGCCATCTGCCATCCACATGCCCATACGATCAGCTTTGTGAGCAGGAAATACAAAACCATTCCTGCAGCTGCGCTGCAAAGACTTCTTCCAATGTGGGCATGGACCTTTTCTCTGTCCACATTGCGGAACAGAAGCAGCAGAAGATATGTCAGCAGGAGCAGACAAAAGTTATCAAGGCTCGTCTGATAGCACGCAAGGCTCATGACCAGAAGCAGTGCTCCCTGTACGACCGCTTTTCTAAAATCTGCGGCACGAACCACACGCTCTGCCGCCAGAACAGAAAACAAAAATGAGCAGCCAAACACCGGCGACTGAAACCGATATGACAGCTGTATTCCAGTGACCGTGCTGGCCAGAACAGCCATACCCGCCAGATAGGTCACGACAGAATCCTTCTCTGTAAAAAACTTCCGAAGCAGGGTAACAGCCAGCGCCGACATGGAAAGCGTCAGCAATGAATTGAAAGGTTCCGTCTGGATGCCAAACCGCAGCGCATCGATCACCGGCCAGAGCCATCGGCCCGTGACTACCTGCCAATAGCCGCCGAAGAACCATGTATTGTTCCACAATCCGTCAAATGTATTGGTCAGCCGCTGGCTGATCAGCAGGAAAAACACTACCGCCGAAAACAGCAGCATCACCAGAAAATATCTTAGATCCGATATATCCAGCCCAAGGTCGTCCGGTTTCTGTACATCGATTTTTTCTTTCATCGTTATTTTCTCCATCTGTCCTGTTTTATGTTCTCAGTCTCATTTGTTATTCATCGATCAGATAATCCTCTGAAATTTTGATCACATATACACCGTCCATTTCCTGCATGGAGCCTTTCTCAGGGAATGTCGGCATTCGTTTGATTTCTTCTGTCCGGATCAGTTCGTCATATACCTCATCACTGCACAGCTCCAGCTGCATCGGTGTGAGGTCACGAAACACCGCATTCCATGAATAGCGCATTGTAGCGGCATTTTCTTTTTCGAAAAGGCCCACCTGTGCGTAGTCGTTCGCATCCCAATAGATGACGTGTGTCCGGAACAGTGGGCTTGCACTGGGGCGGCCTACCAGCATCACTGGCAGTTTTTCCGGCAAATCATAATAGCCCTCTGCCACCAGCTCATCGGCCACAAGGTCCGCGATTTGTTTTGTTGCCTTGCGTCCCTCATACATCGCCTGCTGATCGATAGCCGACATGAATACGCTCCCGTAAACGACAGCAGCCGCCGTAAGCAGGATCAGTGCTTTTTCTGCTTTATTCCAGCATTTGCGGAACGCATCACAGGCTGTTTCTCCCTCCCGGCTGCTGTCCAATAGCCAGAAACAGACCGGCAGGAACAAGGCCAGACCTCCGGACATGGGAATATAAAACGACGCCTGCGAGGTTGCCACCATAAATACCGTGCACATCATGGGCAGCACCAGCAGCGCTGCTGTGCCATAGAAAGTGTTTTCCCAATCCTTCCGGCGTATGAGCCGAACCAGTCTGCACGCAAGCGCGGCACCCACCACACAAAAAATCAAAACAAATACAACTGCAGTTTCCTGCAGCATATTGTGTTTTACAAGGGTGCCAAAGAAATACCGATAAAAAAGCTCATAGCACTTTGCAACGCTGGAAGGAAGATTTTTCAGAATTCCAGACACTGAAATATCTGCACCACCCTGGTAATCGGCCATCGCCGTTCCCGTCGCCCACAGTGTAATCTTTAAGATCAGCAGATACAGCACTGCGCCGGATGCAGCACTTGCCAGGCTTTTGCAAATATATTCCCGAATCTTTTGTTTTTCTCCATTCTGGAAAAGTAGTAGGAGAAAATAGGCCAGCAGCACCAGACAGAAACAGGCAAGGTTCGTCTGGTACAGGCCAAGGCTCAGTGCCAAAAGCACCGCTGCCGGCACAATGCTGCTTACGGCTGATTTTCCCCGGATCACGTGCTCTGTAGCCAGCATTGCAAAGAAAAACGAAAATCCGTACTCCGGTGCAATGAAGTGAAACGAAAGATAGCACCCGACCACAACATTGGAAACATAGCATAAACCTGCGAGCCAGTCAATGCAGGATGTTCTCATCCATGCCGGTTTGAAGAGCATATGAAGCCTGGTGACTCCAAGAGAAACCAGCACCAAGCACACCACCGCATTGATGGGTTCTAGCTGCAGACTGAAACGCAGAAAACTGGTCACCAGCCAAAGCCATCGTCCGTTGGAAAGCTCCCATGCTCCCGCCATGTACTCAGCCGTTGTCCACAGACCATCCACTGTGTTCGTCAGCTTCAAGCTGATCAGCGGCAAATAGACCATCACCGCAAAGCCCAGCATCACAAAGAAATATTTCTTATCCAACTCCCGCAGCCAGTGTCTGATATCTGCTTTTATTTTTACAGACATGATATTCCTCCATCCATAAACTTCTGCTTTTCAGTATATCAAACTCTTCCACATGGTTCAATAAAAAAATCCCCTGCCGGGCAGTCGGCAGAGGATCTCTGTATCAGGATGCTTTATTTTGCCACGATTTCTGCAGCCAGTGCATCCATCTGCGCTTCGGCAGCAGCATTGGCAGCACTGCGGATGGTGACCACAGTATCACACACGGCGATGTTCTTCATGCTTTCCAGCTCGGCGCGCATGAGCTTTGCGGCCATGGGTGCCCATGTGCCATTCTCCATCAGACCCACCGTGCGGTTCTGGAAGTTCTTGGTCTTGAGGTGGGTCAGCAGATTTTCCATCGGCGGGAAGAGGAAGCCGTCGTAGGTGGCGCAGGCCAGCACGATCTTTCCGCAGCGGAAGGCTTCGGTGACGGCATAGGACACATCCGTGCGGGTCAGGTCCATCTCCACGACCTTTGCGCCCTTTGCTCGCAGCTTTTCTGCCATGAGGTGGGCTGCTGCACGGGTGTGGCCGTGGATGGAAGCACTTGCCACAAGGATCTTTTCCGGCTCCTCGGGCTTGTAGCTGGACCAGATGTCGTAGTAGTTCAGGTACTTGCCCAGATCTCCGGTCAGCACCGGGCCGTGCAGCGGGCAAATGGTCTGGATGTCCAGAGCCGCAGCCTTTTTCAGCAGCGCCTGCACCTGCGGGCCGTATTTCCCCACGATGTTCAGGTAGTAGCGGCGGGCTTCGCTGGCCCAGTCGGCCTTTTCGTCAAACTTTGCCACAGCGCCAAAGCGACCGAAGCCATCCGCGGAGAACAGCACCTTTTCGGTGGATTCATAGCTGACCATGACCTCCGGCCAGTGCACCATGGGGGCAAAGACAAAGGTCAGGGTGTGGGTGCCAAGGCTCAGGCTCTCGCCGTCCTTCACCACCACGCGGCGCTCCTTTGCCACAGCATCAGTGCCAAAGAACTGATCCATATACAGGAAGGTCTTGGCGTTGCCCACCACCTGCATCTCCGGATAGAGTGCCGCCAGCTTTGCGATATTTGCGCCGTGGTCCGGCTCCATGTGGGAGACCACCAGATAATCCGGCTTACGGCCTGCCAGAGCTTCGGTCAGGTTTTCCAGCCACGGCTCGGTAGCGCGGGCATCCACCGTGTCCAGAACGGCGGTCTTCTCGTCCAGAATGACATAGGAATTATAGCTCACGCCGGTGGGCACCGGATACTGGCTCTCGAACAGGTCGATGGTGGTATCATCCACGCCAACGCCCAAAATGGCTTCACTGATCTTGTTTACGCTCATAATGCTCGGTCTCCTTATTTATATTTTTGCAGTGCCGCGTTTCTGCGGCGGTTGTTTCTGAGAACAGTTCCTATCATACCACATCGTCAGAAAAATCGCAAGGGATAACGTGGGAATATTCTGCACATCAGAGCTCTTCCCCATTCTCCGGCAGACGTGCCGCCACCGGTTTGCCCGGCTCAGCATCCAGTTCCAGCAGAGCGGCAGCAGCGCTTTCGTCCATGGTCTGCACCGCGCGCAGCTTGCGGCTGATGGCACGGCTGCGCACGCCAATGAGATTATCCAGCTCTTCGTCGGTCTGGCGCAGGCGCTGCTGCATCTTGGAAAGTCCCTGCCCGAACTTGTCAAATTCGGTCTTCACCGCACCCAGCAGCTGCCATACCTCACCGGAGCGCTTCTGGATGGCAAGGGTCTTGAAGCCCATCTGCAGGCTGTTGAGCAGCGCTGCCATGGTGCTGGGGCCTGCAATGTTCACCTGATAGTCCCGCTGCAGCACTTCCAGCAGGCCCGCGTTCACCACCTCGGCATACAAACCCTCGAAGGGCAGGAACAGGATGCCGAACGCCGTGGTGTAGGGCGGCTCCACATATTTTTCCCGGATGTCCTTGGCCTCGGCCCGCAGCACCAGCTCCAGTGCGTGGCGGGCGTTCTCCACGGCCTGTGCGTCGCCGGATGCCTGCGCATCCTGTAAATGGGCATAGGTGTCGCCGGGGAACTTGGAGTCGATGGGCAGCCACACCGTGCCGCCGTCCGCGCCGGGCATCCGGATGGCGTACTCCACCCGCTGGGTGCTGCCCGGAATGGTGGCCACGTTGGTGTCGTACTGTTCCGGGGCAAGGATCTCTTCCAGAATGGCTCCCAGCTGGATCTCACCCAGAATACCGCGGGTCTTCACACCGGAAAGCACCTGTTTCAGCCCGCCCACATCAGCGGCAAGGTTCTGCATTTCGCCAAGACCCTTGTACACCTGTTCCAGCTGGTCGTTCACCGCCTTGAAGCTTTCGGTCACCCGCTTCTGCAATGCATCCTGCAGCTGTTCGTCCACCGTATGGCGGATCTCGTCCAGCTTCTGGGCGTTCTGGGCCTGCAGGGCAGTCATGCCCTCGGCAAGGGTGCGGCGCATCTCTTCCAGCTTGCGGGCGTTGGAGGCTTCCAGCCCCTGCAGGCGCTGCTCCATGGTCTGCTGCTGAGTGCCCTGCCCTGCGGCAAGGGCGGTGCTCATGCTCTGCACCGAGGCCTGCAGCGTTTCACTGATGTGGCCCATAGCGGCAAGGTTCTGCTGCGCCATCTCTGCCAGCTTCGCGTCCATCTGGCGGTTCTGCGCTTCCAGCTGCTGACGCAGCCATTCCTTCCGTTCTGCATCGTCCCGGTTTGCGGCAGGCTTTGCCGAGCGGTACAGCAGCAGGGCCATCATCAGGCAGATGGCCACCAGAAGCACCGTGTAAAGAAACGCTAAAAATTCCATAATGTCTCCTATTGCAAAATCCGGGCTGTGCAGCTGCAAAGCCCGGATCTGCGTGCCTTATATTATTTTGTCTGTTCTTCCCAGAAGGCAGCGGCTTCGTCCAGCCAGCCATCCGCAGCCGTGCCGCGGCCAAGGCCGATGCCATGGGCTGCGTGGTCATATACCACTTCTTTGTAAGGTACGCCATGCGCGGCCAGTGCCTTGCTGAGGGCCGGCCCCTGCAGCGGCCAGCACAGCAGGTTCAAGGTCAGGTCATCCCTGCCATACCAGAAGTACACCGGCGGATAGTCCTCTGTGATCAGGTCGGCAAGGCTGTATTCATAGTAGAACCGGCCGCACACAAAGGGGTCGATGCCCACACGGTAGATTGGTGTGATCTCGGAAAACTGCACGATGGGATACGCCAGGATCACTGCGCCGGGCTTGGGCAGGCCATAGTTTTTATAGCCCAGAGCGTCCGATGCAAACAGGCCCGCCAGTTGTCCGCCGGAAGAATAGCCGATCAGGGCGTAGCTTTCCGTCTGCACGCCGAACTGCTGTGCGTGGCCGGTGATGTACTTCACCGCCCGTGCAATGTCCTCCATGGGGCCGTTGTTGTCGTTATCCGGGTAGGCGCGGTAGCGCATCACGAACACCGCATAGCCTTTCTGGTGCAGCTGGTAAGCTGTGGAGATGCACTCCTTTAACTCTGCCGTGCGGTTGAGGATGTTGCCGGAGAGCACCAGCGCATACTTTGCATCCGGCGTGCTGGCCGGGTAGTAATAGAACTCCCCATTGTTGCGGGAGCTGTCCTCGGCGATCTCCTGCTCCGAGTAGAGCTTATAGGTGATCTGCACGCCCGCATTGTAATTGCGGATGAGCAGGTTCAGACCATCGGCACAATCCTGTGCCACATGGCTGCTCACATATTTTTCCAGCGTCTGGTCATTGCACCAGTCCTCGGTGCCGGGCAGGTTCTGCTCCTTGGAATAGGTCCAAACGCCTGCGCCAAGGATGCTGGGGTTCGAGCGGATCTCGCCCATGGTGGTCTGCGGCGTGATATCCGGCTCGCCATACTCTGCTGCAAATGCGGGCAGCGCCATCATCAGCAGCAGACAGATACAGGCTGCTGCGGTGCATATCCTGTGTTTCAACTCAACATCTCCTTTTCAGCCGACCTGTTCCTCCCAGAAGGCAACTGCTTCATTCAGCCAGCCATCCGCAGCCGTGCCGCGGCCAATCGAGACCGCATGGGGTGCATCCGCAAAGGCCGTTCTCTGGTACGCCACACCGTGTTTCTGCAGAGCCTGTTCAAACGCTTCGTAAAAGCTTGTGTCCGGCCCGAGGATCGTGTCATTGTCGCCCCGCCAGAAATAAACCGGCGGGTAATCGTCATCCACTGCCTGATTCAGGTCGGTCCAGTAATAGCGCCATCCGCATGCGGTCGGATCATATACGATGTGATACACCGGCTTTATAATAGAGAAATCAACGATCGGGTACCCCAGAATCAGTGCGCCCGGCTTCTGGGCACCAAAGGCTCCGTAGCCGCGCTTCTGGTTGGCAAATATGCCCGCGACCTGCGCGCCGGACGAGTAGGCAACGATCGCGTAATCCTCCGGCTGCACCCGGAGCTGTTCCGCATGGGCGGTAATAAAGTTCACCGCATTGCCAAGATCCTGCAGCGGTGCATTGTCGCCAAGGTCGGTCCATGCGCGGTAGCGCAGAACAAACACGGTATAGCCTTTTTCATGCAGTTCCCACGCTGTCGGCAGGCCCTCGCCAAATGTGCCGTTGATGGTCAGCGCATTGCCGCCCATCACGATCGCATATTTGCCATCGGGATCGCTCCCCGGAAAATAAAACAGCTGTACGCATCCGAGCGAAGGATCCACCTCGGTCTCCTCCGGGCTGTAGACCTGCCACGTCACCTGAACTCCGTCCTTCACATTTTGTGCCGCAAGGTTCAGCGCCGCCGTTGTTTCCGGCACCGTCTGCCCCCATGCGTATTCCTGCAGGGTCTGGTTTTCCAGTCGGCTGCGGGTCCATTGGGTCCCCTCGCCGAAGGAGCCATACAAAAACAGCCCGCTCTGCTGCATCACAGGGTTGCTGCGGATCTCCTGCATCGTCATGTCCGGTGTGATGTTGGCCTGACCAAGCTCCTCCGCAAACGCCGGCTGTGCCAGCAGGATCATCAGGCCAATACCAAACATCACCGTGCGCAATCGTTTTCTCACAGCAATCCCCCGTTTATCTCTTTATTTGCACTGTTTTTCCCAGAATGCCGTTGCCTGCCGGATCCAGCCGTCCGCATCGGTGTGATGGCCCGGGCCAATGGCGTGGGGTGCGTTCTCGTACACATGGCACTCATAAACAGCCCCGCTCTCCCGGAGCTTGCGCTCCAGCAGCGGCCCCTGCTGGGAGTAGCACATGCGCTGCATATAAAGATCATTTTTGCCGTAGAAGAAATAGGTAGGGGTAAAGTTTTCGTTCACCACATCCGAAATATCGGTCCAGTAGTAACGCCAGCCAAGCACCAGCGGATCAATGGCCAGCTGATATAGCGGCTTCACCTCAAAGAAATCGTTGATGGGGTAACCCAGCAGCAGCGCTGCAGGCTGTGGGAGGCCAAATGCCTTATAGCCGAACTTTTCGTTGTCCGAGCCGATCAGGCCCACGATGTGTCCGCCGGAAGAAAAGCCCATCAGCGCATAGTTTTCGCGCTGAACGCCAAACTGATCTGCATTTTCGGTCAGGTACTTTATGGCATTGGCAATATCGTACAGTGGCGCATTGTCGGATGCATTCAGGAAAGAGCGGTACCGCAGCACAAAAGCCGCATAGCCCAGCTCGTGCAGCTGGTTGGCAATGGATGCACCCTCGTTCAGCTCTGCGGTGGTGTTGCCGCCGTTGCCGGGCACCACGATGGCGTACTTTGCGTTGGCTGTTTTAGCCGGGAAATAATACAACTGCACCATGCCCAGAGAAGAATTTTCCGCAATTTCTTCCGGGGTATACACCTGCCATGTGATCTGTACGCCCCTGTTGTAGTTTTCGATCACAAGGTTCATGCCTTCGGCGGCATCCTCGGCAGCCGCGTAGCTTACATAGCCCTCAATGGGCGTATCATCGTACTGCGTGCTGCCCTCGATCCATTCGTTGCAGTAGGTATAATAGCCGGAGCCTTTGATGCTGGGGTTCTCCCGCAGCTCTTTCATGGTCGTCTTTGTTGTGATGTTCGGCTCGCCGTACTCTGCAGCAAATGCCGAAAGCGATACGCACGCCAGCATTCCCAGCGCACACACCATCGTTCTGATCCACTTCATTTTGGGACATCCTCCATTCTGCAGCGGCGTATCCTGCCGTGCTTTTCTTTGTTATGATTTATTGTATCACAAACCTTCCGCTTGTCAAAGAAATTTCTGTGCAGTACGGCGCTTGTACCGCACCGCAAATTCTGCTATACTGGAGCCGGATATTTTTGAGAGTTGAGGGCGCGGAAAGCTATGCACTTTCCGCCGGGATCGAAATATGAGCAAAATCGAGATCCGGCCCATGGAGCCGGAAGACTGGAGCGCTGTTTCCAGAATTTATTTGGAGGGCATTGCTACAGAACATGCCACTTTTCAGACCACCTGTCCGCCGTATTCTGCGTGGGATGCTTCCCACGCAAAAGAATGCCGACTGGTACTGCTGGCCGACGGCGTGATCGCCGGGTGGACGGCGTTGCGCCGGGTGGACCCGCGCTGGTGCTACCGCGGCGTTGCCGAGGTGAGTATTTACGTGGGTGAGCAGTTCCGGGGCCATGGCCTTGGCTATCACCTGCTGACCGAGCTGTGCCATCAGGCAGAAAAGGCCGGCTACTGGACACTGCAGTCCACCGTGCTGCAGGACAACGCTGCCAGCCGCGCCCTGCACACAAAATGCGGCTTTCGCTTAGTGGGCCGTCGGGAACGCATTGCCCGCGACTGTCACGGCCGCTGGCTGGACACATTCTTAATGGAATACCGCGCTGCCGCCAATGAACCGGAAGGCTATAAAAAGCTGTAAGATACAAAAGAACTCCGCGCCCTGTGAGGTGCGGAGTTCTTTTTTTCCATTGATAAAATGATAAAGGTAAAAACAGGTTTACCACTCTTCGCCGTCGATGTCCACGCTGCCGTCCACCACGGCACCGGCGCGGGAACGCTGGAACATGCTTTCCACCACGGCGCAGTACTTATCGGCCAGACAGACGATGACTGCTTCGCGGCAGGTGGGCACATGACGGAAGGTCAGCGGCCACATGTGGCTTGCAATGATGCTCTGTTCCTTTCTGGTAATGCTGAACACCCGCTTTGCATTGACGCAGGCATAACCCGGATGGGAGAAGCCGTGCATCTCAAACAGGCGGCGCAGGCCGTGGAAGGTACCGGTGGTGTGCCAGTCGTACAGATAAAAATCATGCAGCAGGGCACCCACTGCCAGCGAGGTCTCGTCAGCGTGCAGATGCAGACGGCGGTTGAGCCAGAAGCTCACCAGCGCCACATTCTTGCAATGCTGGTAGGTGGTGACAGAGCCGTGCTGGATGTACTCCCGCATCCGCTGCACATCCGGGTGATGATCGTATTTTTCAACGATGGCATAAAGCTGTTCGCGCTCGATCTCAGAAAGCTGCATGCTGCAAAATTTCCTTTCGCTTTAAGGTGATGTTTTCAGGAGCGGAGCTGGACCGGATTGGAATTGCCGAAGTTCTCTGCACTGGAAGGGTTCTCCCGCTTGAGGGAAAAATCTACCAGATACTGCTTGCCGTCGCCCAGTTCTTCCAGCTGGGCCAGTTTTGCCTTTGCGGCGGCTTCGTCCGGGTACCACTGGATCAGGAAGAAATTTTCTTCCTCTACACCGTAGTACAGCCACTGGCCGTCGGCACGCAGCCAGTCGTCCAGATGATCCACCTCTTCGCCGTCCGGCAGGCCAAGGCCTTCTTCGGCATAAAGGTTTTCCGGTTCCACCTGCAGCATTTCGATCACCTGAATGGAGCTTTGCAGGTATTCGTCCTGCGAGACTGTCTTGTCCGAAAGCTCCCATCCGGTGAGAAAAGCCTGCATCATCAGGTCGCGCACAGAGATGCGCGGCAGGGTCGGGTCCATAACCATAGGTATTTCCTTCTTCCTTTAGTTTGTCCCTGCTGACCAGTATACGTCAAAGGCTTATGCAAGTCAACAGTTTAATTGTGAATTTTTTGTAGGTTCGTTCAAATATATCCAGACTTAACAGACGGAAAAGGCAAAAGTGTCTCCCAGCCATTCCACTGCCAGTTCCACCCAGTGATGCCGGTGGCGGCTGGGCTGGTCCACCTCTGCCGTGCTGATGCTGGTACCGTGCACCCCCTTTTCAAACAGATGCGCCTCGCAGGGCACGCCCGCCCGGTGCAGAGCGTTCACCAGCATCAGGGTGTTCTCCACCGGAACGGTGGCATCCTCCATGGTGGTCCATACGAACACCGGCGGCATCTGCGGCGTGATCTTATCCTCCAGCCCGAACACCTGCTGTGCCGCTGGGTCGGCGCTGCCCGCCAGCTGCACAAAGCTGCCGCGGTGGGCATACTGCCCTGCCATGACCACCGGATAGCCCAGAATGACCGCATTGGGCCGGGGCTGGGCCGCTTCGCCGGGAATGTCCAGCACAGCACCGGAAAGGGCCAGGTGGCCGCCCGCTGAAAAGCCGCACACGGCAATTTTTTCCGGCAGGATATGCCACTGGGCCGCGTGCTGCCGCACAAGACCAATAGCCTCGGCCAGCTGGCGCAGCGGCATGTGGTCCTTTGCCTTTTCGCAGATGGCGTAGTCCAGCACAGCGGTGTGGTACCCCGCCGCCGCAAACTGCAGCGCCACCGGGTCGCCCTCACGGGCACTCACATGGGTATAGCCGCCGCCGGGCACCACCAGCACCAATGGCCGGTCAAGCACATTCGGCATCCGCTCACAGCAATCACGCAGATAAACGGTCAGTGTCCCACCGCCGGCCAGTTCCAGCTGTTTCAGCTGCATGATATTTCCTCCTTTTACAGCATCCTTTGCGGTTCATTATAGCACAAAACGAACCATTTTTTAAACTTTTTATGAAAGCCCTTGATTTTTGCTTTTTGTCGGTGTATATTAGCACTCGAAAGTTACGAGTGCTAAGTATTCAAAAGCAATATCCTATTCCGAGTGCTTGGTGCCGAATACAGATAAAAAGAGGTTTTGCATTATGGCTAAGAAAGAATTTCAGGCTGAAAGCAAAAAGCTGATGGATATGATGATCAACTCCATCTACACCAATAAGGAAATTTTCTTGCGCGAGCTGATCTCCAACGCATCGGATGCCATCGATAAGCTCTATTATAAGAGCCTGACCGATCCTTCTGTGGGCATGAACAAGGGCGATTTCCGCATCCTCATCACACGCGATAAGGAGAACCGCATCCTGACCATTGAGGATAACGGCATCGGCATGACCAAAGAGGAACTTGAGCAGAATCTGGGCACCATTGCTCACTCCGGTTCTCTGGATTTCAAGAAGGACAACAAGGACGAGAACATCGATATCATCGGCCAGTTTGGTGTCGGCTTCTACTCCTCCTTCATGGTAGCCGATAAAGTCACCGTCATTTCCAAGGCTTATGGCTCGGACGAAGCATGGCAGTGGGAGTCCTCCGGTGTGGACGGCTACGAAATGACCCCCGCCCAGAAGGATACCGCAGGCACCCAGATCATCCTGCACATCAAGCCGGATACTGAGACGGACCACTACGACAACTTCCTCGATGAGTACGGCATCGTGGCCATCGTGAAGAAGTACAGCGACTATGTGCGCTATCCCATCCAGATGGAGCGCCAGCACGAGCGCCAGAAGCCGGAACCCGATCCTAAGCCGGAGGACTATAAGCCCGAATGGGAGACTTACACCGAGCTGGAAACTCTGAACAGCATGGTGCCCATCTGGAAAAAGCAGAAGAGCGAAGTGACCGACGAGGAGTACGCGAACTTCTATAAGGAAAAGTTTGGTGATTATACCGACCCCGCCCGCGTCATCGTCAGCCGCACCGAGGGCACTGCAAATTATAATGCCCTGCTGTTCGTGCCCAGCCACCGTCCCTACGACTTCTACACCAAGGATTATGAAAAGGGTCTGGCCCTGTACGCATCCGGCGTGCTCATTATGGAGAAGTGCGCCGACCTGCTGCCCGATTACTTCAGCTTCGTCAAAGGCATTGTGGACAGTCAGGATCTGAGCCTGAACATCAGCCGCGAGATGCTGCAGAAGGACAACCAGCTCAAGCTGATCCACAACGCTCTGGAAAAAAAGATCAAGAACGAGCTGCACGCCATGCTGGCCAATGACCGCGAGAAGTACGAGGAATTCTGGAAAGAGTTCGGCCGTCAGATCAAGTTCGGTGCTTACTCCGACTACGGCATGCACGCCGAGCTGCTGCGCGACCTGCTGCTGTTCTGGTCTGCCAAGGAGCAGAAGATGGTCACTCTGCAGGAGTATGTGGACAAGATGCCCGCTGAGCAGAAGTATATCTACTTTGCTGCCGGTGATTCTACCGACCGTCTGGCAAAGCTGCCCGCCGCTGAGCTGGTCATGGATAAGGGCTATGACGTCCTGCTGCTGACCGAGGATGTGGATGAGTTCTGCCTGCAGATCCTGCGCACCTATCCCCGCAAGGATGCCGAAGGCAAGGACGGTACCGTGGAGTTCAAGAATGTCAACAGCGGTGATCTGGGCCTTGAGACCGAGGAAGAGAAGAAGGCCGCCGAGGACGCTACCGCTGAGAACAAGAGCCTGTTCGATGCCATGAAGGACGCACTGGACGGCAAGGTGAAAGAGGTCAAGGTCTCTACCCGCCTGAAGGATCACCCTGTGTGCCTGAGTGCTGACGGCCCGCTGTCCATTGAGATGGAAAAGGTGCTGTCCAAGCAGCCCGGCAGCGAAGGCGTAAAGAGCGATAAGGTTCTGGAACTGAATGTCAACCACCCCGTGTTTGCCGTGCTCAAGGCCGCACAGGAGGCCGGTGACACCGACAAGCTCAAGAAGTACAGTGCTCTGCTGTACGCACAGGCTCAGCTGATCGAAGGCCTGCCGGTGGATGATCCCGCCGCCTACGCCGAGGCCGTCTGCAGTCTGATGAAGTAACTTTTTCCGGTAGGCAGCAGACTTACTCCCCTGCCGCTTCCACGCACATCAATATTTCCCCCTTAACAAAAAGGCCGTGCTCCGCTATAATAGAGTGGAACGCGGTCTTTTTCTGTTCTTTTGCCGGACAGTCAGGATAAATTGAGAGGTTTTTGCTCATGCAGCCCAAAAAACATTATTTTGCCCACATTCCCACCATTGCCATCTTTATTGTGTTTGCCATGTCGGCACCGCTGGGCGTGCTGCTGTTCATCTTAAAAAGCATCGATAAAAACGCCGAAAAAGAGGAAACGGCTGCTGCGCAGGCGCAGGCAGACTATCGTTCCGACCTCGGCCCCGCACCTGCGCAGACGGCTCCCCGGCAGGAAAACGAGCCAACTTACGGCCACGATGTTCCCACCAAAGAGCAGAAGGATGCCAAGGAGCGGCACAAGTTCCTTACCACCCTGTGCACCATCGGCGGTGCTGTCTTTCTGTTCGTGGGCTTCAGCACCCTGTTCATGGATGGCGCTGACAGCATGATGGAGGCGTTTACCGCCATTGCCCAGATGCTGGGCGGCGGTGCTGCTCTGCTGACCGGCCTGCGCATGGATCGTACCCGCAAGCTGGAACGCCTGTTGGACAAGATCGCAGGCGACCGCGACAATATTCCGCTGGACGAGCTGTTTGCTGCCGCGGGCATCGATGCCGCAAAGGGCCGCACCGTGGTGGAAAGTGCTATTTCCCACGGTTACTTCGGTGCAGATGCTTACATTGATAACCGCACCAATACTCTGGTAGTGCGCGGCGCGGCTCCCCAGCCGCCCCGGAAACCGAAGCCTGCGCCCGCCCCAGAACCTGCACCAGCGGACCAATATACCGCAATTCTGCAGCAGCTGCGGCAGGTCAACGATGCCATCCCGGACCCCGTGATGACCACCAAGATCAGCCGTCTGGAAGCGGTCAGTGCCCGCATCTTTGAGCTGGCAAAGCAAGACCCCGGCAAAAAGGCTCAGCTGCAGAAATTCATGGACTACTATCTGCCCACCGCCCTCAAGCTGCTGAACACCTACGCCAGCCTTCCTGCGCAGGATGTGCAGGGGGAAAACATCGCCGATGTCAAAAAGAACATCGAGCGCAGCATGGACCTGCTGGTGACCGCCTTTGAAAATCAGCTGGACAAGCTGTTCCAGTCCGACGCACTGGACGTTTCGGCAGATGTGGCCGCACTGGAAGGGATGCTGAACATGGACGGCCTGACCGGAAACGAGTTTACAAAATAATATTTTGGGAAACAGGGAAAAGGCCCATGCGCTTTTTCCCTGTTTTTTCAAAGCGCAAATCTCCATGTTGTGCAGGCCTCGTCCGTCCCACGCAAAGCCGTGGATTTGCAGGCATTTTTGCCAATGGTTTTTCCGTTTAATATCTAATTTTATTTCAACCGTCAAATTCCACTCTGTGCGCCAATTTCAGTCTTTTTGCAACTTTTCATCCAGATGCAACAATAACACATGGTTTTTTCTGTCCGGATTTTATATGATAAGGACAGAAGTGTGCAGAGCATCCTGTATGCGGCCCTGCACTGCAGTTCCAACCCGCTCAAAAGGAGGATTATCCTATGATGAAATCTGTTTCCGCATGGAAGCAGGAGCTTTCCAGCGGCGCTCACGCTGCCCGGCTGGCAGCACTTTACTGCTGTGCGCCCGACGAAACTCCTGCACAGGCTGCCCGCTACGAAGCTGTTCTGAATGGTCTGGATGCCACCTTTGGCCCCCATGCTGAAGCTGGTCTTTACAGTGCCCCCGGCCGCACCGAGATCGGCGGCAACCACACCGACCACCAGCATGGCCGCGTGCTGGCCGGCAGCGTGAATATTGATATGATCGCTGCCGCTGCGCCCAACACCCTGAACCAGCTGCGCGTGCAGAGCGAAGGCTACGACCTGTGTGTGATCGGCCTTGATGACCTTGCTGCCCGCAAGGAAGAGGAAAACACTACCCTCTCTCTGCTGCGCGGCGAATGCGAAGCCTTCCGTCAGCGCGGCGCAAAGCTGGCCGGTCTGGATGTGTACATTTCCTCCAACGTGCCCAAGGGCAGCGGCGTTTCTTCCTCCGCCGCCTTTGAAGTGCTGATCGGCGTGATCCTGAATGACTGCTTCATGACCGATAAAGTCTCCCCCATCGAGATCGCGCAGATCGGCCAGTGGGCAGAGAACGTCTACTTTGGCAAGCCCTGCGGCCTGATGGATCAGATGGCTTCCAGCGTTGGCAACATTATTACCATTGATTTTGCGGACCCTGCCCACCCGGATGTGGAGCCGGTGGCCGTGGATTTCTCCAAGGCAGGCCTTGCCCTGTGCATTCTGGATTCCTGCGCAGATCATGCCGACCTGACCGACGAATATGCCGCTGTGCCCGCCGAGTGCCGCGCTGTGGCTGCTGTGTGCGGCGGCGAAGTGCTGCGGGATGTGCCGTTTGAGACCTTCCTTGCAAAGCTTCCGGAGTGCCGCAAGCAGTGCGGCGACCGTGCCGTGCTGCGCGCCTTCCATATCTATGCCGATAACGACCGCGTGGCAAAACAGGTAGCTGCCCTGCGCGAGGGCGATTTTGACACTTTCCTGCGTCTGGTCAACGAGTCCGGCCACAGCAGCTGGGAATACCTGCAGAACGTGATCCCCGCCGGTTACAAGGAGCATCAGGAGATGGGCGTGACCATTGCAGCTGCCAAGCATTATCTGAACGGCAAGGGCGCTGTGCGCGTGCACGGCGGCGGCTTTGCCGGTACGGCTCAGGCCTTTGTGCCGGTGGAAATGCTGGCCGACTTCAAGGCCCACATGGAAGCCATCCTTGGTGAGGGCCGCTGCCATGTGCTGAACATCCGCCCGGAAGGAGGCGCAGTCCTGTGATTTCTACCGCCATTCAGCAGCTCGTGAATTACGGGCTGGACACCGGCCTTATCCTGCCCGATGATGAAATTTACATCCGCAACCAGCTGCTTATGACCATGCAGCTGGACGACTTTACCGCGCCGGAGGGCGAGGTGTGCTATACCGATCTGGAAAGCATCCTCAAAACGCTGGTAGATGATGCCGTTGCCCGCGGTGTGTGCGAGGACAACTCCACCGCCCGCGACCTGTTCGACACAAAGCTCATGGGCGTATTGACCCCGCGGCCCAGCATCGTGCGCGCCAATTTCGAGGAACGCTACGAAAGCGAAGGCCCGCAGGCCGCAACCGACTGGTTCTATAAATTCAGTCAGGACACCGATTATATCCGCCGCTACCGCATCAAACGCGACCTGAAATGGGTCACCAAGACCCCCTACGGCGATCTGGATATCACCATCAACCTCTCGAAGCCCGAAAAAGACCCCAAGGCCATTGCCGCCGCCAAACTAGCTCCCCAGAGCGCCTACCCCAAGTGCCAGCTTTGCGCCGAGAACGAAGGCTATGCAGGCCGCATGAACCACCCCGCCCGCGAGAATCACCGCATCATCCCTCTCACCATCAACGACAGCGCTTGGAACCTGCAGTACAGCCCCTACGTCTACTACAACGAGCACTGCATCGTGTTCAACAACCAGCACACTCCCATGAAGATCGAGCGTGCTACCTTCCGCAAGCTGCTGGATTTCGTGGGCCTGTTCCCCCACTATTTCGTGGGCAGCAACGCCGACCTGCCCATCGTGGGCGGCAGCATTCTCAGCCACGACCATTTCCAGGGCGGCCACTATGAATTCGCTATGGCAAAGGCTCCCGTCGAGAAGAAGTGGGTCTTCCCCGGTTTTGAGGATGTGGATGCCGGTATCGTGCACTGGCCCATGAGCTGCATCCGCCTGACCAGCGAGGATGATGCCCGTCTTGTGGAGCTGGCCGATAAAATTCTGACCGCATGGCGCGGCTACTCGGACGAAAAATGCTTCATCTTTGCCGAGACCGACGGCGAGCCACATAACACCATCACCCCCATTGCCCGGATGCGGGACGGCAAGTATCAGCTGGATCTGGTGCTGCGCAACAACATCACCACCCCGGAGCATCCGCTGGGCGTGTTCCATCCCCATGCAAAGCTGCATCACATCAAAAAGGAAAACATCGGCCTGATCGAGGTCATGGGCCTTGCCGTGCTGCCCAGCCGCCTGAAAAAGGAGCTGTTTGAGCTGGCCGATGCACTGGTGGCCCGCACCCCGGTGAGCCAGTACCCGGAAGAACTGCAGAAGCACGCCGAGTGGGCCGAGGATATTCTTGCCCGCCACCCGGAACTGAACGGCGACACCGTGCACCTCATCCTGCAGAACGAGGTGGGCCATGTGTTCGCTCAGGTATTGGCCGATGCTGGTGTCTATAAAATGGACGAGGCTGGCCGCGCAGGCTTTGTGCGGTTCCTTGCAAGCGTGCAATAATCTATTAAAAAACGCTCTCCCCCTTTCCCCCGCCGGTATGCCTTGCCGACGGGGGATTTTTATTGTTCAGTGGAGGTGTCCCAAGCCGTTTTCAGTCCCGTAACACAGCACAAAAAAGCCGCCTTTCGTGCCAATTAGCACAAAAAGCGGCTTTTTATCGTCTTATTTCAGGAGCAAAGAGCCTTGCGGAAGGTTATTCCGGCAGATCCTCTTCGTTCTCCAGGCTGTGCCAGACGTTCTGGACATCATCATTGTCTTCCAGCGCATCCAGCAGCTTGCCCATCAGCTTCAACTGGTCGGGGTCGGTCAGGCGGGTGGTGGTCATGGGCACCATGGCCAGATCGTCGGAGAGGATCTCGTAGCCCTTCTCCTCCATGGCCTTGACCACAGCAGAATAGTTCTCGGGATCGGTGGTGATCTCGGCTGCATCCTCGCTGGCATCGAAGTCCTCGGCACCAGCATCCAGAGCATCCATCATAGCCTCGTCGGCATCCTTATCTTCCAGAGAGATGTCAATGACACCCTTCTGGCTGAACAGGAAGCCCACGCAGCCCATAGCACCCAGATTGCCGCCGTTCTTGTCGAAGTAGTGGCGCAGGTCGGCAGCGGTACGGTTGCGGTTGTCGGTCAAGGTCTCCACCATGACAGCAACGCCGCCGGGGCCGTAGCCTTCGTAGGTGATTGCTTCGTACTCGGTCTTATCGCCGCCCTCAGCCTTCTTGATGATGCGCTGGATGTTATCGTTGGGCACGCTCATGCGCTTTGCCTTGGCGATCAGGTCAGCCAGCTTGCTGTTGGAAGCAGGGTTCGGGCCGCCGGTACGCACGGCAACGCTGATCTCGCGGCCGATCTTGGTAAAGACCTTTGCCTTTGCGCCATCGGTCTTTTCCTTCTTGCGCTTAATATTGTTCCATTTGCTATGTCCAGACATGGGAAAGAGCCTCCTGTATATTCTCAAATCTCCGCCTGCGGGCAGACGGGCTGTGGTCGCCCGCATTGTGGCAGCACACAAAATCTAACTCTATTATTGTAGCACAACCGGGCAGAGCGTTCAAGCCTTATCCGCCCGGTTTTCAGCATTCTGCGCGGAAAAATGCGCTTTTTCTGCCCGTTTACAGCAGCCGCAGCGCCTTGGGATAATGGTTTTTCACCCGCCCGCCGGATACCTTGCCGCCGCCCAGCGGCCAGCCGTCCACCGTCACGCAGCACCAGCCGTCAGCAGCGATGCGGGCTTCCACCTCACGGCCGGAAAGATACTCCACGCAGCGCGGGTCATCAAGGGTGAGTTCTTCGCGGTTTACGCACTGTGCGCCAAATGCCGTGAACAGATGGTGCTCCGGCACAAAGCGGCCTTTCTGCACGCTGCCCACAAATACGCCCGCCCGCAGCACATGCAGGTTCGTCTGCGGGAACGGCACCGGCAGCAGCACACCGCCGCCGTGCACCACAGCCGGGCGGTCAACCAGCGCCGGGAAATACTGCCCGGCAAACGCGTGCCATGCTGCAAGGCTCTGGGCAGGACTTGTCTCCCCTGCCTGTGCTTCGCGGCTGCGCTTGTCACCCTGCACCGCTTCCCGGCAGGCACGGGCATTCTCGCGGCGGGCACTGCGGGCATCCGGGGTCTTGGCAGGCTTGCCGCCCTTCCCCTTGGCCTTTTTGCCCGCAGCTTCCGCTGCTGCCAGCCAGAGCTGTTCTTCGGCAGTGTACTCGCCCTCTGCGGGCAGAACGCGCGGAGTGCCAGCTTTGACGAGCCGGGCCATAAAGTGGCCCTCGCCGCCCTGACAGGGCCAGATACGGCGCACCTTGCTCACATCCAGCGGCAGACCGCCGGTGCGGTTGGCTTCGCCCGCGCTGCCAAAGGTGTAGTCCACATTTCCCAAGGCATCCGCAAGGGTGAACTCCGGGTGGCGCTGCAGGAACGCCGCCACCTGTCCCTCGTCCTCCTCGGGTGCAAAGGTGCAGGTGGAATACACCAGCTGCCCGCCCGGGGCCAGCACAGCGGCTGCACAGTCCAGAATTTCTGCACCCAGCTCAGCACACTGCTTCACCAGCGCTTCACAGTGCTGCTGACGGGCCACCGGCTCCTTGCGGAACATGCCCTCGCCGGAACAGGGTGCGTCCACCAGCACCCGGTCAAAAAATTCCGGCAGCGCATCCGCAATGCGGGCAGGTGCTTCGTTCAGCACCACTGCATTGGGCACGCCCATGCGTTCCAGATTGCTTTTCAGGATATCCGCACGAGCTGCAACGTATTCGTTGCTCACCAGCACACCCCGGCCCTGCAGCGCCGCCGCCAGCTGGCTGCTTTTGCCGCCGGGCGCGGCGCACATGTCCAGCACACGCATCCCGGGCTGCACGCCCAGCAGCGGTGCCGCCGAGGACGCAGACGGCTCCTGCGAGTAGAACACGCCCGCATGGTGGTACGGATGCCGCCCGGGCCGGAATTTCAAATCATCCGGCTGATGCACCACGAATGCCGCCTTGCAAAAGGGCGATGCTTCCAGTGGGAAATCGGCTTTTGCGGCAAACTGCTCCGGTGAGCTGCGCAGGGCCGACACCGTTACGCCGCGCTCCGCCGTTTCCTGCGGGGCTGCATACAGGACATCGAACCGGTCTCCCAGCAGAGCGCGCTCCCGCTGTTCAAAATATTCCATGGGCATTCTGCATTCCTCCTGTGGGATGTATAAAGCCGCCGTCTGCGGCCAAACTAGGTCTTGTGAGGGGCACACCGCCCCGCACGGAAAACCGAAAGGAGATCATTCACTATGGCAACCGAAAACCGCAGCAATAACTGCAAGAATCAGACCTCGAACCGCACGTCCAACCAGACCACCAACAGCGCCACCAACGAGCACAAGCACCCCAACCAGTACACCAAGGGTGCCGACGATGAGAGCGCCAAGAACTCCACGAGCAGCCGTTCCAGCAACGCCAAAAACAGCCGCTAACGCTGCCCTTCGCGCCTGATGGACCACGGGCGCGAACCTCTGATCTTTCTCAAATCGCAAAGCCCGCTGCCCTCCGGCACTGTTTTCCAGTGCGGAAAGCAGCGGGCTTTCGCGTTTTTATTTTTCGTTGGGGTCGAACTGCTGCCACAGTGTTTCAAACAGCTCGTGCACACGGCCCAGCTGACCGTTCAGATACAGCCAGCCCAGCAGGCACTCGAAGCCGGTGGAAGCACGGTATTCCTCCGGGGAAGCGTGCTTTGCCACGCTGGCCTTGCTGGCGTTGCGGCCCCGCTTGAACACGGCCAGTTCGTCCTCAGTGAACAGCGGCTCCAGCAGCTGTTCCTCCCGGAACTGTGCCCGGGCCGAGACGTATTTGACCTTTTCTGCGTTGAGCTTTCCGGCAGACAGGCGGTGATGCTCCACCAGACGCTGTCGCACCAGCAGTTCCAGCACGCTGTCGCCCACAAAGGCCAGCGCCAAGGGGCTAAGCTCCCGCGGGTCGATCTTTTCAGGTTCGTTCATAGTGACCTCTTAGAAGATATAATCGAACTGGTAATCGCCAATGAGAATGGTGTCGTTCTCCTGCACGCCCTTTGCCACCAGAGCGTCCAGAATGCCGCTCTCACCCAACTGACGCTGGAAGAACTGCAGGCTTTCGTAGTCGTCCACATTGCTGCCGGCCAGAATGTATTCCAGCCACGGGGCTTCCACGCTCCACACATGGGCTTCCATGCGCTTGATCTCAAACGCACGGTCGTTGGCCTTGGGTTCGGGCTTCTTGTACTCGGGAGCAAACACCGGCACCGGCGGGATATCCTTCAGGCGGCTATACACGAGGCCCGGCAGTTCCTTCACGCCCTGCATCGTAGCGGCAGAGATGGGCACAAAGGTCAAGCCCTTGCCCTCCACATACTTGCGGAAAGCTTCGATCTGCTCCTCGGTGGCCAGATCGCACTTGTTGCCAATGACGATCTGCGGGCGCTCAGCCAGCACAGGGCTGAACTTTGCCAGCTCCTCGTTGATCTTTTCAAAATCCTCAATGGGTTCACGGCACTCGCTGCCAGAAACATCCACCACATGCAGCAGCAGGCGGCAGCGCTCCACATGGCGCAGGAAGTCATGTCCCAGACCGATGCCCTCGCTGGCACCCTCGATCAGGCCGGGGATGTCGGCGCAGACAAAGCTTGCGCCCTCCGCCACGGATACAACGCCCAGCGTGGGCACCAGCGTGGTGAAGTGGTAGTTTGCGATCTTAGGCTTGGCTGCGCTGATGGTGGAAATGAGGGTGGACTTACCCACATTGGGGAAGCCGATCAGACCCACATCGGCGATCAGCTTCAGCTCCAGCGTCACCTGAATGTCTTCGCCGGGCATACCGGGCTTTGCAAACTTGGGGATCTGTCGGGTGGGAGTGGCAAAATGCGCATTGCCGTAGCCGCCGCGGCCACCCTTTGCAATGGTGACTGGGGTGTGGTCGGACAGGTCCGCAATGACAAGGCCGCTCTCGGCGTCCTTGATGACGGTGCCCAGCGGCACCTTGATGACAAGGTTCTCCGCGTTTTTGCCGTGGCACAGGCTTGCACCGCCCTTGCCACCCTCCGGGGCCACATACTTGCGCTTATAGCGGAAATCCATCAGGGTGGTCAGGTGATCGTCCACCACAAAGATGATATCGCCGCCGCGGCCGCCGTCGCCGCCGTCCGGGCCGCCAGCGGCCACGAATTTTTCACGGTGAAAGCTCACCGCACCGTCGCCGCCCTTGCCCGCGTGGAGCCATATCGTGGCGATGTCGATAAAGTTGGTTTGTGCTGCCATACAGCCCCTCCTTAGTTTTATATGTTCGTTTATTCCCCTTTCCTTGCCGGGAACTCCTTCCGGCATCGCTGCACGATGCCACCTCCCTCAAGGAGGGAGGCTTTAAGGCCCCCTCCCCGAGGGGGCTGTCGCCACAGGCGACTGGGGGAGTTTCTACCAGACAGTCAAAAAGAGAATTCTTCATCAAAAAGAGCCGGGCCACGAGGGTCCGGCTCTCTACGTTTTGCAGTTATCCGAAAGAAGTTACTGCTTGACGCTGCACTTCTTGCCGTCTTTACCCACGCGCTCGAAACGGACGGTACCGTCCACCAGAGCAAACAGGGTGTCATCGCTGCCCTTGCCAACGTTCTCACCCGGCATGATGTGGGTGCCACGCTGACGAACCAGGATGTTGCCGGCCAGAACGAACTGACCGTCTGCACGCTTGGTGCCCAGACGCTGTGCTGCGGAATCGCGGCCGTTCTTGGTGCTGCCTACGCCCTTTTTATGTGCCATTGTAATTTACCTCCTTAGCCGTTGATCGCAGTGATCTCAACCTTGGTGAAGGGCTGACGATGGCCCATACGGCGAGCACTGTGCTTCTTTGCGCGATAGGTGATGATGTTCAGCTTCTTGCCCTTGCCATTCTTGATAACCTTGGCAGTAACGGTAGCACCCTCAACAACAGGAGCGCCAACCCTCACAGAACCCTCCTCGCCAATAGCGAGAACCTGATCAAACTTCACTTCGGAGTCGGCCTCAACGTCCAGCTTCTCGATGTAGACGATGTCGCCCTGCTCCACGCGGTACTGCTTACCGCCGGTAACAATGATTGCGTACATTTTGTTCATTCCTTTTCGTTGTACTCGCTGGTCGTAAAGGCAGGCCCTTACACTGGGCCATTTCAGGCGCCCACACCATGCGGCTAGAATATTATAGCAAAAAAACGATGGAAATGCAAGAGGAATTTTCCTCTTTCCGAAGGATTTTTTATTTTTCCGTCTTTCTGCTTTCCGCGATGGTGCGTTTTACTTCGGCATTATACGCTTCGGTGCGCTCCACGAAGAGCTTGCGCGGGCTGGAGGCCAGCAGTTCAGTATCTGTATCCGTCATCAGACTGATAACAGTTTTTCCTTTGCTCAGCTTATTGACTGCGGCTTTGTTGTCCGCCGTCATTGCCAGCTTTACCATCAGGGGCTTGTCCTTGAACTTGTGGGTGAAGTAAATTTCCGCAGCCACACCGACTACCACAGCGATACCTGCCACCAGCTGGGATGCCCGCAGACCAATGGAGGGCACCAGCATCAGACTGTCGGTGCGCAGGGCTTCGATCCAGAAGCGGCCCGCGCCGTACCAAATCATATACCGCAGGGCAATGTCACCGTTGAACTTGCGCTTTTTAATGTAACGGAACAGCAGGAGAAAGCCCACGAAGCACCAGATGCTTTCGTACAGGAAGGTGGGATGCACCGGCAGATTCGGGTCAATGGTCACGCCGCTCTGGGCCGTGACTGTGCTGCCCATCAGGTAAGCGCGGGTCGTTTCGCTGAACATGCCCCACGGCAGGGTGGTGTTGCAACCAAAGGCCTCCTGATTGAAGAAGTTGCCCCAGCGGCCGCAGCCCTGTCCCAGCAGAAAACCCATAGCGGTCAGGTCGAACATGGGCAGCACCGGCACGCCCCGCCGTTTGCAGGCCAAGCCACCGAACAGAAAGCCGCCGATGATGCCACCGTAGATGGCAAGGCCGCCATCCCGAATGGCGATCATCTCCCAGATGCTTTCGTATTTAAAGGGTGCCATGGCCACATAGTAAGCGCGGGCGCTGACAATGCCCAGCACGATGCCGATCAAGATCACGTCCACCATGCTGTCCGGGTCCACGCCGAACTCGATGCTGTGGCGGAACGCAAATACCAGCGCCAGACAGATGCCAAAGGCAATGCACACGCCATACCAGTAAATATTGAACCCGCCAATGGAAAGGGCCACGCGGTTGATCTCAAAGCTCAGGCCCAGCCCCGGGAACTGCACCAGATTTGTCATTCTGCTTCCTCCTCGTTCTCGGCCAGCGGCGCAGTGCCATCTGGCAAAATATCCATCACAGCCATGCGGTCGGTGCTGAGGATGTGCTGCAGCGCAGCGTCCGCATCCTCGGCAGTCAGCCCTGCCAGCATGGTGATCTGCTGCGCCACCGTCTGGCCGGAGAGGGCAAAGTCTGCCATCTGGCTGGCCGAGTCCTCCACATTTTCCAGATTTTCGATCAGCTGGCCGTACTTTTCGTTCTTGCACAGGGTAAAGATCTCCCGGTCCACACCCGCGGCACGGATGCGGGCGATCTCGTCCAGAAGCATCTGCTTCACGGCATCGGGGGCATCGCTCTCGCCGGTGAACAGGATGCAGCAGCAGCCGTCCACCCGCAGCACTTCCCCGCCAAAGCCGGGGTTCACAAGGCCTCCGTCGTACAGACGGCGGTACAGCGGCGACATGCCGCCTGTGATGCAGCTCAGGATCAGATCATACAGCGCTTCAGTGCGCAGATCGTTCGGGGGCAACGGCTTCTCCTTGAAGCCCACGCCGAAGCAGGGCTTGGACACCGGCATTTTCAGGGTCTTATGGGCTGCCGCCAGCGTCATGGGTTCCGGCTTCCACAGCCGCTGCACTCTTTCGGTGCTGCGCGGTCTCATCAGGCCGTGGCGCTCACAGGCAGCCAGGATCTGCTCCATGGTAGTGTTGCCGGCAGCCGCCAGCACCATATTGCCCGGTGCATAGAAGGCTTTGCAGCTGTCGTAAAGCATCTCCGGCGTGATCTCAGCAATGCTCTCCACCGTGCCCGCGATATCGCTGCGGATGGGATGCTCGTGGTACAAGCACTCGAACAGGCCGGTGATGAGCCGCCAGTCCGGGCTGTCATCGTACATTTTGATCTCCTGCCCGATGATGCCCTGCTCCTTGGCGATGGTCTGCTCGGTAAAGTACGGATGAGTCACCATGCCCAGCAGCACATCCAAGCTTTCGTCCAGCTGCTGGGTCGCAGTGAACAGGTAGCAGGTGCGGTCAAAGCTGGTAAATGCGTTGGCATTGGCACCGGTCTTGGCATACTTTGCAAAGGCATCGCCGTCCTGATCTTCAAACATCTTGTGCTCGAGGAAGTGTGCCACGCCTGCAGGCAGATGCACCTCTTTGCCGTCCAGCCGGAAATCCCGGTCAATGGAGCCAAAGCGGGTAGCAAAAATGACATGAGTGCTGGAATAGCCCGGCATGGGCCGCACGATAACGGTCAGTCCGGAGGGCAGGGTCTGCCACTGGTCAGCCACGGTCTTTTCCAGCAGGGTCTGGTTATTCTGCGGCATGAGCGGCCACCTCCTTTGTGAGCAGATAGCTGACCGAGAGGGTCAGTTTGCGCAGGATGGCGCGCACGTCGTCCTTGGTCACGGCCTGCAGAGCGGCGCGGGCTTCGGCGGGTGTCTGCACCTTGGCCGGGT
>NZ_FMFG01000053.1:0-11955 GCF_900066275.1 uncultured Faecalibacterium sp.
TTGGTGCGGATAAGAGGACTTGAACCTCCACCGAGTTGCCCCGATTAGAACCTGAATCTAACGCGTCTGCCAATTCCGCCATATCCGCATATTTTGTTGTATTCGTGAGCTGTGACGCTCGGAACGATAGTTATTATACCAGATATGGCAGAATTGTCAAGCATTTTTTCAAAAAAACTTTTTCCCCACTGCAAAACGTCATACTTTCGCGAAAAAAGCCCTCTGCAGGCCGATTTTCCGGCGGTGCAGAGGGTCGGAGTTTCTTTGTTTTTTCTTCAGAAGATCAGACTTTGCCCCACACCAGCCACAGGTACGCATAACCTGCCAGCACGGCGGCCAGCGTAAAGGGCACGCCGATGCGCAGGAAGTCGCGGGTGGTGACGGTCTCGCCGTTTTTGCGCAGAATGCCAATGGCCGCGATATTGGCCGAAGCACCGATGGGGGTCAGGTTGCCGCCCAACGTTGCACCGGTGAGCAGGCCGAAGTAAAACACATAGGGTTCCACGCCCACGCCATCGTTCATCAGGGCGGCGATGCTCTGCACCACCGGCAGCATGGCGGCCACGTAAGGGATGTTATCGATGAAGGCCGAAAGCACCACCGACACCACCACCAGCAGGGTGAACAGTCGGAAAGGGCTTTCCCCTGCCACGGCATGGAACATCCGGGCTGCTGCGTCGATAACACCCGCCGCGTGGATGCCCGCGATCACGATGAACAAGCCAAACAACAGCAGCAGGGTGTCGCAGTCCAGCTCGCCCAGCACATGCGCCAGCGGCTTTGCCGACCCTGCCCGCAGGCAGGCGCGCGCCACGCCAAACAGGCACAGCCCCATGCACACAAGGCCGCTGCGCAGCTCGTACACCGTGTGCAGCGGCCCGGCTGCAGGCTCCGGCAGGAAGGATGCCGCAATGAGCAGCCCCACCGTCAGCAGCATCAGGGCAGTGGGCACATCATCCTCCACCTCAGTCTCCACCTTGGCGGCGATAGGCTGGGTCTCGCGGCGGAACAGCCACAGCAGCACTGCCAGCGAAGCAAGTGCGCCCAGCTCTACGCCCCAGAAGATGCCCGGACGGCCCCGCATCCAGAAGAAATCGAAGAAATTCATGTCGGCAAAGCTGCCCAGCAGGATGCTGGTGGTGTCGCCCACCAGCGTGGCCGCGCCCTGCAGGTTGGAGGACACCGCAATGGCAATGAGCACCGGCACCGGCGAGATCTTCAGCTTGCGGGCAATGGCAAGGCCCACCGGTGCCACCATGAGCACCGTGGCCACATTGTCCACAAAAGCACTGATGACACCGGCGAACAGCGCCAGCATACACACCGCCCACTTGACATCCGGCACACAGACGATAAGCATTTCCGCCAGGCGGGCAGGCATTTTGCTCTCGATGAACAGTGCCACCGTACCCATGGTGCCCGCCATCATGAGCAGCACATTATAATCCACGGCCTGCAGCGCGGCGCGGAGTGAAAACTCGTAGACCCCTGCCTCGCCCAGCACAATAAAGAGCACCGCACTGCACAGTGCCACCCACGGGCGGTACCGCTGCAGCCGCAGCATCAATACATAGGTAACAGCAAACAGGATCAGTGCAAGTATCATTCGTTGATCTCCCCGCTGCGGGCATCCTCGTCGATCATGCGGTAGCCCACGCCCAGCTCATTGAGGATATAGGCATTGCTGCCCGGACGGCTGCCCAGCTTTTTGCGGATATTGGCCATGTTCACCTGCAGCTTTTTGGTGCTGCCGATATCGGTATCGCCCCAGATGGCCTTGACGATGGCCGCATAGGTCATCACGCGGCCCGCGTGCTGGGAAAGGAACGCTACGATGTTGTATTCGGTCTGGGTCAGCTTGATCTCCTGCTCGTCCACGAACACCTTACGGCGGTCATAGTTGATGCGCATTCCCTGTGCGCGGAACTCACCCGCCGGGGCATTGCCGCCGTGCATGGCACTGTAGCGGTTCAGCCGCAGGGCAGCGCGCACGCGGGCCAGAAGTTCGCCGGTGCTGAAGGGCTTGGTGATGTAATCATTGGCACCCAGATCCAGCGCTTCGATCTTATCCATCTCGTCGGTGCGGGCCGAGAGCACCACGATGGGGGTCATATACTTCTGCCGCACGGTGCGGATGAATTCCAGCCCGTCCCGGTCCGGCAGGCCCAGATCCAGAATGACCAGATCCGGGTTGTGGGAGGCGAACAGAGTCAGGCCCATGGTACAGGTATGAGCCACCAGAGCCTGATAATCGTTGGTGGTGAGCAGCGTTTCGATAAAGCTGCAGATATTTGCCTCATCCTCTACGATCAGGACCTTGAATTTGTTATTGCTCATCTTCTGCATCCTCCATTTCAATTTCTTCGGTCTCCAGCCAGAAGCGGATGGTCGTTCCCTCACCCAGACGGCTCTCGGCCTTGATCTCGCCGCCGTGCGCCTTGATGATGGCCGCACACACCGAAAGGCCGATGCCCATGCCGTGCTTGCGGCTGTCTGCCGGTACATCCGGGTCGGTGCCGGAGAACAGCGTTTTCAGCCGTTCTCTGGGGATGCCGCAGCCATCGTCCGTCACCTCGAACACCGCACGATTGCCCACCGTGAACACCTTCAAGGTCAGTTTTGTCATGCCCTCGGCGTGCAGAGCGGCATTTTCCAGCAGGTTCATCAGCACCTGCTGGATGAGCATGGAATCCATGGGGATCACGATAAAGGCATCCGGCGTTTCCAGCTCCACCGGGATCTCCGGGTAGCGCTTGCGGAACTTGACCAGCACCGTATCCAGCAGTTCGTCCAGCACAGTGGGGGTCTTTTGCACCGTCACCTTCTCGCTGTCGATGCGGGTGACGGAAAGCAGATTCTCCACCATGCGGGTCAGCCACTGGGCATCACTGCAGGCTTCGCCAAGCAGTTTAATGGTCTTTTCCTTATCCAGCGAGTCATAATTTTCAATCACAGTGGAGCAGGCACCGTAGATGGAGGTGAGCGGGGTGCGCAGATCGTGAGAAACCGCGCGCAGAAGGTTTGCACGCATTTTTTCCTTTTCACTCTCCATACGCAGCTGTTCCTGCTTTTTGATGCGGGTGGTGAGGGTGCTGGTCATGATGGACACCACCAGCATCACAAGGCCGGAGAACAGGTTTTCCGACAGGGTAAAGTTGAAGGCGAAATACGGTGAGAGGAAGGCAAAGTTCACAGCCAGCACGCTGATGAGCGAAGCCGCCACACCCCACGCATAACCTTCTGTATACATAGAGGTGACGAATACCGCCAGCATAAAGATAAGCATTGCTACGCCCTCAATGCGACCCATAACGGCCTGTGTAAGCATCACCATGGCATAGGCGGCGAACAGAGCCAGCAGCATTACGGTGGCATCCCGCACAAGCGTCTGTTTTTTCATGCACATTCCCCTTCCCAAATAATATATTCCGTTTCCCGCATTATACCATAGAAAAACTAAAGATACAGTAAAAATCCTTTGCCGTAAAGAGGGACGCGATTTGACACTCCCTCTCCCCCGTAGTAGAATAGCCCTATCAACACTTTATCTCACTGGATCAGGAGTAACGATATGCTGTATTTCGAGAACGACTACTGTGAGGGTGCACACCCTGCCATCCTGCAAAAGCTGGCCGAGACCAACTTTGAAAAGGTGCCCGGCTATGGCACCGACCCCTACTGCGCCAGCGCCAAAGCAAAGATCTGCGCTGCCTGCGGCTGCCCGGATGCAGACGTGACCTTCATCTCCGGCGGCACCCAGACCAACGCCATCGTCATTGCGTCCATGCTGCAGCGCTGGCAGGGCGTGATGGCTGCTGCCACCGGCCATGTGGCTGCACACGAAGCCGGTGCCATTGAGTATACCGGCCACAAGGTCATTGCCCTGCCCGCCCACGAGGGCAAGGTGAGCGCCGCCGATGTGCGCGACTGGTGCGCCACCTTCTATGCCGATGCCAACCACGACCACATGGTGTTCCCCGGCATGGTATATATCTCTCACCCGTCCGAGTACGGCACCCTGTACACCAAGGCTGAGCTGGAAGAGCTGCACGCTGTGTGTCAGGAGTACCACATGCCCCTGTTCATGGACGGCGCACGCCTGGGCTACGGTCTGATGGCCAAGGGCACCGATGTTACCCTGCAGGATATCGCCCGCCTGACCGATGTGTTCTACATCGGCGGCACCAAGGTGGGCGCGCTGTGCGGCGAGGCCGTGGTGTTCCCCCACGGCGCACCGGCCCACTTTATGACTATGGTCAAGCAACAGGGCGCGCTGCTTGCCAAGGGCCGTCTGATGGGCCTGCAGTTCGATGTGCTGTTCACCGACGATCTGTACACCCGCATCAGCCGGAACGCCATCGAAACCGCAGACCGTCTGAAGGAGGGCCTTGCTGCCAAGGGCTACCGCTTCTATATGGAGTCGCCCACCAATCAGGTGTTCCCCATTCTGGAAAACAGCCAGCTGGAAGCGCTGGAGCCACTGGCAAAGTTCGGCTTCTGGGAGAAGTACGACGACACCCACACCGTGATGCGCATTGCCACCAGCTGGGCCACCCGCATGGAGGAGATCGAGCAGCTGATCGACCTGATGTGACCCTGCCGAAGATTTTCTGCCGGTTTTATGCGGGATACCAATTGCAATTCCTTTCACAATGTGGTATCTTTTGGGTAGACCAATGGGTTGGAGACGGTGGGCCTTGCAGGACAGCGTTCCGGCCAGCTGGCTCTATGAAATGATCGGAAAGAAGGTATTTTAACATGGGCTTTTTTGATAAGCTGTTCGGCGGCAAGACCGAGCAGGAAGAGACTGTCAAATTCTTCGGTCAGAGCAAGACCGTTCTGACCCCCATCCGCGGCAAGGTGCTGGCACAGGCCGACATCCCCGACGAGACCTTTGCACAGGGCATCCTTGGCCCCGGCTGCGGCATCGAGCCCACCGGCAAGACCGTGTATGCTCCGTTTGACGGCACCGTGGAACAGGTGGCTTCCACCCTGCACGCCGTGGGCCTGACCAGCGAGGACGGCATCGAGATCCTGATCCATGTTGGCATGGACACTGTGGAGATGCAGGGCAAGGGCTTCAAGGCACTGGTCAAGGTGGGCGATAAGGTCAAGGCCGGCACCCCGCTGCTGAAGGTGGATCTGGACGCCATCCGCGCCGCAGGCCATCCCACCGCTACCGCCATCATCGTGACCAACGGCGATGACATGGGCGAGCTGAAGATGCTGGCCGAGGGCGATGTGCTGGCCGGCACCCCGCTGTTCAAGTTCTGATTTCTGCACAGCAAAAGGCGTGCACTTCCGCAAAGGAGGTGCACGCCTTTTTGATTTCCCGATCTTACTGGCCGCCCGGCTTGTAGTGCAGCACCCGCTCCGACACCAGCCCGTTGAAGAACTGGATGAAGGGCCCCAGGCAGAAGGCACAGATCAGCGTACCGATGCCCACAAGGCCGCCCAGCAGCCAGCACAGCAGCGCACACAGTGCATCGGTGAACACGCGGCAGCCGAAGTACGGCACCGGGGTGTAGTCCCGCAGGCCCAGCGAGAGGTAATCGTACGGGGCGATGCCCAGATCTGCCGTCTGGTACAGCGAAGCCCCCAGCGCCGTGACCGGCACCGCCAGCGCCACCCACAGCAGCTGCACCGGCAGGCCCAGCGCCTCGGCCGGGCCAAAGTGGGCTGCAATGGGGTCGTAGAAGGCCGTGACAATGAACCCGACGCCAATGCCGTTGACAAAGGTGCCCAGGCCGATGTACTTGCGCCCGAACCAGAACTGCAGTGCAAAGAACAGGATGTTCGTGCACAGGTTCTGCACGCCCAGCGAGATGCCCAGCATCTCGGCCAGACGCATATTCAGTGCGCTGATGGAGTCGTTGCCAAGGTGAGACTGCTTGAACAGTGCAATGCCCAGCCCGATGATCACAATACCGACCACCATGCCGAGGATGCGCCGCGCCGAGGGCATCTGCGGGTTCTTTTTCATGATTCTGTTCTCCTTTTTTGCACCAGTTTTACAACGTTCGTTGAAAGCTCAGCGGTGAAGCTGCGTTTCGATTCTTGCCCTGTCTAGTCCTTCGCCAATGACGATGAGCACATCCTGCCCCTGCGGGATGGGTTCCAGTGTTCTGCCGGCAGCGGTGGCGTTCAGCTCCAGCCAGCCGGTGGTGCCCTGCGGGTCCGGTGCAAAGCCCTTCACCCGCAGCACATGGCCGCAGGCGGCATCCGCAAACAGGTGGTCGGCAGCGGCCTGCAGCTGCTGCAGCGTCAGGTGCTGCTCCAGAAAGCACAGAGAGCTGAAGGCTTCGTGCTCGTCAAAATGCAGCTTTTCGCAGCTGGCCTGCCTGCAGCCGCAGGCCGCAATGGCGGCAAGGTCGGCATCGGTAAGCCGTGCCCAGTCCTTGGTGATGATCTCTTCCGGCGCAAAGCGGCGGGAGCACTTGCAGCCCTCCAGCGCACGGGTCAGGTGGGCCACGGCGGCAGCGGTCTGCTGTTGCCCGGCCAGCTGGGTACGGCTGACCAGCACCCGGCCCGCGTTGGCCGTCTCGGACGCCAGCACGTACTCAGCCTGCGGCGAAAGCGTTTCCGGCAGCATGGCATCCACTATGGCGATCACATTGCCGATGTGACACCAGCGGTCCAGCGGGTCGTCCCGCAGCACATCAAAAAACTCGTCCACATCAAAGATGCCGCTGGGTTCCACCACCACCCGGTCGAACCCGCGCATGGCCATGGCAATGAGCTTGGTGCGCATCCGGCGCTGGTGGGTGTCGCAGTCGCATCCGCCGCTGATGGTCTCAAGGTCGCAGTTCGGGCCAAGAAGGTCCTGCACCAGCATGGCATCCACGTTCACTGCGCCGAAGTCGTTTTCCAGAATGCAGACATTGTGGCCCTGTGCCACCAGATACCGGACATACCGACGCAGAAAGGTGGTTTTGCCTGCGCCCAGAAAGCCGGTGATAAGGTCTACCTGTACCATAATAAAAAAGCACCTCCTGTGCTGTTGTTTGCCCGGTTCCAGTATACCGCAGCAAACTGCAATACGCCAGTGGCAGATGCAAAAAGCCCCGCATTTCTGCGGGACTTTTTATGTTCGTATTCAGCCGTTGTCGGATGCAGAGCTGTACTCGGCAATGACCTTGCGGGCGGCAGGTGCCATTTTGGCCGGTACGGCGGCAGGTTTTGCAAGGAAGTAGCCCTGCAGCGCATCCGCGCCCAGCTCGATGACCTTGCGCAGCTCGGCGGCGGTCTCCACGCCCTCGGCAATGATCTGCATGTTGCGCGGGTAGGCATAGGCCACGATGTTCTGCACGATCTGCTGCTTGTCCGGGTCGGTATCGATGCCGCGGATGATGGCGATATCCACCTTGATGAACCGGGGCGAAAGCTCCAGCAGGCTGTTCTCGTTGGCAAAGCCGCTGCCGTAATCGTCCAGCGCGAACATGCCGGAGAAGCCCGGCGCATGGCGCTTGACCTCCAGTGCTTCGTGGTTAATCTCCTCTTCCTCGGTGATCTCAATGACCATCTGACGGCGCAGTTCATGCCAGCGGCTATCCATATACTCGCTGTCCTCTCTGGGCAGGCAGATGCTTGCAATGGAGTTGATGAACAGCATCGTGTCCCTGCGCACAAGGCCCTCGCTGCGCAGGTGGTCGAAGTTCTCCAGCGATTTGAAGAAGGTCAGCCGCTCGATCTCGCACAGTGCGCCCTGCTCCCGCGCCAGCTTCATGATGGTAGCGGGCGAGCGCAGCGCTTCCATATCGGAGCGCATCAGGGCTTCGTATGCCATCGCCTTGCCGGTGCGGGCCGAGAAGACGGGCTGGAACACATAGTACACCCGCTCCTCGGTAAGCAGCTGCTGGAAGTCGCGTCTCAGCTGTGCGGCCTGTGCTTCCTGCTGGTAGATTTCCATGCTGAACTCTTCCAGATGTCCCTTGTTGGTGCGCTTGACCTGATAGAGGGCAAAGTCGGCATACTTTTTCAGGATGTCCATATCGGTGCCGTTGGCCGGGTACCACGCCACACCGCCGGAAATGCTGATACGCAGCTCATTGCCGCTGGGCAGGATGGCAACGCTCTTCTGCATGGCGCTGCTCAGGGTGCGGATCTTCTCACGGATCTGATCCTGACTGGAATAGCCGTAGAACAGCAGCACGAACTCATCGCCGGAAAGGCGGGACACCACAGTGCCGTTGGGTGTGTTCTCCGCAAGGCAGCGGCCAGTGCGGTGGATGTACTGGTCGCCCCAGTCGTGGCCGTAGGTATCGTTGATGTGCTTGAGGTTGTCCAGATCCATCATCAGCAGAGCTGCAACGCCCAGCTGGTGCGGATCGCGGAACAGCTCTTCGCTCACGCGGTGGAAGGCCTGACGGTTATACAGGCCGGTCAGGATATCGTAATCGCGTTCGTGCTCAATACGCATGCGCTCCAGCGTGGTGGCGGTAACGTCCTCGGCCAGACCCACCTGCGTGGTCTGGTCGTTGGTGACGCGTAGCATGATGTAGCGGGTCTCGCCCTCCCTGCGGATGGTGAGTATCTTGTCTCCCTCTGCCGTGGTGGTACAGGGATGGGAAAGCTGGATGTTGCTCAGCTTTTCCTCAAAGCGGCGCACACTCAGGAAGTGATCCTTGGGCTGGGAGGCACCCAGCAACGCAAAAAAGTTATCGGTAACATACACACTGCCAGTGTCGAACCTCAGCTCATAGCCGCCCAGCTCCACACTGGCCATGTCCATGATGCGCAAAAACTTTGTGGAGTTGTTCAGCAGCTCGCTGTTCAAGCTGGTCAGTGCATCGGCCAGACGGTCCAGCTCCCGGATGTTGGTATGGGACAGCTGCGGGAACTGCTTTTTCTCCTGCCCGTCCACCACTTCGTGATACAGCAGCTCCACCGGATGGGCCAGATTGCGGGCAATGACCAGACTGCCCAGCGCGCCCAGCACCAGCGTAAACACAATGGCAATGGCGATCACGTTGCGCACATTGTCTGCAAAGGCAAACAGCACCTTGCTGTTCACGGTGCCGATCAGCAGCCAGCGCTCATTGGAAAATGGCGCGTTGCGGCTGTACAGAGTAATGGGCAGGGCCACGGCATAATAGTCTTTATTCCGTAGCGTCAGCCAGCACTCGTCCGCCCGGAGTTCGCAGTTCATCATGCCGGCCGGTGCTTCCGAAGTGATCATATCCTCGCTGGAAGTGACCGCCTTGCTGACGATAAAGGAGGTATCTTCCTCATCAGCAGTGGTGGAGACTAAGAAGTAGGTGCCGGTATTGCCGTCCTGCAGTTCACTGTAAGGCAGCTTTGTCTGCAGGTAGCTGGTAAGCAGCTCCACACCCACCACACCGTAGATCGTGCCGTCCGGCAGGATCAGCGGCTGGGAGTAGGCAATGGCGGTGCGGCTGTCGTTGCCTATCTTATAGGCACTGGTGGTCCAGCGGCCGTAATCCTCGGCGTTCAGCCTTGCGCCGTCCTCCCACGCGGTCTGGAAGGGAGTCTTGGAAAAGCCGTTGCCCTTCAGGCCGTAGTAGCGCAAGGTGGGCTGCCAGCTTTTATCGGTGGTGATGCCCAGCTTTTTGACCACCGCCGAGCTGCCGCGCTCGATCATCAGATCGGCGTTGTCCTCCGAAGGGCGGGCATCCGGGTCCAGATCCCGCAGGTAGATGCCGGGCAGGCCGCAGCCCACATCAAGGTTGTGCAGATTCACGGTGTTCAGTACCACAAAGATGCCACTGACCGGTTTTGCTCGCAGGGTGTTCACCAACTCCGGCGCAATGGCCGTGAGCAGTGCGTCGCTCTTCTCACGGCTCGTGTTCAGTTCGGCCAGATCGAGCTGGCCTTCTTCCTGCATGGCAAGAACGGTATTGTTGATGTGCTCCGACAGATCGGTCAGATTCTGTGCATCCTGCATCAGGTCCTGCACGTAGCTGACGCGGTTGCGCACCTGCATGTTGAGCATGTCCTTGGCGTTCTGGTTCAGCCTGCCGTCCACATTGGTAATGGCAATGCTGACTGCCAGCAGCACCACCTCCACCAGCGTCACCAGCATCATGGCGTTAAAAATGGTGCGGAAGATAGGCCTGCCTGTTTTTTTGCGCCGGGCGGCATCCGTATCCTTCTGTCTGCGCAGCATCGCCATCACCTCTTTTCCTCAGCGTGTTCCGTCGGCTCAGCCCTCGTACTGTTTGAGCTGACTGCAGATATCCTGATACCATGCCTCAAAGTGATCGTCGGTCAGGAACTCGGCTTCTGCGTCCGCAGCGCTTTGACCCTCGGCGATGCGCTGCTCCACGGTCTCGCGGCGCACAGCCCGGACACGACCGCTTTGAGATATTTTTTCATCGATTTTCTCCACTGAGGGCGCTCACGCAGCAGGACGTTCCAGCTACCATATCACCTGATTATACCTAGTTTATCATACCATCTTTTTCCGGGTGCGTAAACAAAATCTGGCAAAAACCTTCACGATCACAAGAAAGCGGAAGAACTTTCCACCCATCGGAACAAAAAGCACAGCCGTCAACAGTTCATCCGCCTCGGCCAGCTGGGCCTCGGCAGCGGCATCGTCCAGCATATCCCTGCCCGCGCAGCGCTGCAGGATGACATGGCACACCGGGCGGCGTGTGGCCTCCAGCACCGAGTGACGGAAGCCGTAGCGGGAGACGTTCTTTTTGCCGTACAGCAGAATGAAGCCCATGCTGTTGCGGCTGTCCGCCCGCAGGAAGCCGTGGGTGATGTAGGGCATTGTAAATGGTAAATATAGAAGAAGCACCTCTGCGCAGTACGATTTTGCCGTCATCATTGAACGAGCGCAGCCCCCAGCAAGACCTTCAATCTGGCGGGCCTTGTGGGCAGCTACCATTTCAGCGGCGAGTGGGTGTAAATTTTTGATACAGTAAGAGGGGCTGCTGCACTTTCGGCTAAAACGATGTGCAGCAGCCCCTTTTTCGTATCGGATACAGACAATAAAAAAGCGTTCCGAGAGATCTCAGAACGCTTGGTGGTTGCGGGGGCCGGATTTGAACCAACGACCTTCGGGTTATGAGCCCGACGAGCTACCAGACTGCTCCACCCCGCGATATTTACTTTGTGCTCTCAGCGGTTCTCGCTGACTGCTCAAGTATAATACCACAAGGGCGGGCGGATGTCAAGTATTTTTTTGATTTATTTTTTCTTCTTTTTCCAAACCACGAACCCTGCGCAGGCGGCGGCTGCGATCACCACCACCGGCCATGCACCGGCAAGGGCAACGATGACCTGCTGCAGGCCACCCACAAAGTTCTGCCAGCCAGCGGAAAGGGCGCTGACAAAGCGGCTGCCGAAGCCCTCGCTGGGCGGCGAGTAGGTGCTCACCTCGCTCAGGCTCACGTACACGGTGCACTCTTCCACCTGATCGTTGTACCAGTCCATCTGGCTCTGCCAGCTCTCGATCTGGCTCTGCACATCCGTCAGGCTGGACTCGATCTCAAGCAGGTCGGAGAGGTTGTCGGCCTGCTGCTGCAGCTGCTGCAGGCGGGTTCGCTGGTTCTTGAGATTCTCAAGCCGGGTCTCCACGTCCATGTACTGGGCGGTCACGTCGTCGGCCTGCTGGTTTTTGTAGGTCACGTTGCCTGCTTCGGCCACGGCGGCAAGAAAGTTCTCGTAGTTCTGCTGCGGCACCCGGTAGGTCAGGCTGACACTGCGGCTGTCACCGGCATCCGAGTATTCACTGCTGGATTCCAGATAGCCGCCCGCTTCAGCAAGGGCAGCATCCAGCGCAGCGCGGGCTGCGTCGTAGTCCTTGCTTTCCAGGCTCAGGTTCGCAGTGTAGATGATCTTTGCGTGGTCGGTGCTGTGGGCCGCTGCTGCCGCGTCGTCCTCCGAATAAACAGCGGTGCCGTTGTCTGCGCCGCTTTCCAGCGCCATGGTATTCAGACTGTAATCGGCTGCCATGGGGCTATCTACAGCGGCGCGGTCCGCGCC
>NZ_FMFG01000057.1:0-8368 GCF_900066275.1 uncultured Faecalibacterium sp.
GGAGGGCTTCCTTTTTATGCCGGTGGTGGGGGTCGAACCCACACGTGTTATTAGCACAAGGGATTTTGAGTTTTGGGGAGAGTTTTCCATTTGGTGTCATCTGGTGCCCGACTTTAAAGCGAAAAAGCAACAGTACATCGAATGAATTTTTGATAAATCTACGATTTTTCGTTACGTTTCCCCTCTACTCTGTTTTTTCGATTTGGATTGCCCAAATGGAAATTGGAGGGATGTTCAGGAGGGATGCAGAGCCTGTCATTCAGGACTGTGCACACAGGCTTTTTTCTTTTTTTTGGAAAATATTTCAAACCCGTGCAATTCCGAGGGCGGCTCATTTGTATCCAGAATGAAGCGACAAAACCGGGTGCACACCCCGGCAGCGACACACAATAAGAAGAGGGGATATATTATTATGAAAAAGACGGTTTCTGTTTGTATGACGGCTGTGATGGCTCTTTCCCTGCTGGCAGGCGGCGCGGTACAGGCATACGCACTTTCGGCAGAGACGGTGGAACCAGTTTCTGCTGTGGCTGAGGAAAACTGCATTTCCGGCAGCTGGAAGCGTGCTTCCGACCCGGCACTGACCGAGAAAGTTCGCAAAGTGTTCGATAAGGCCTTTGATGGTCTGGAGGGCGTTTCCTACACGCCCGTGGCCCTGCTGGCAAGCCGCACCACTGGCTCCGGTATCCAGTACCGCATTCTGTGCAAGGCGACTGTCGTCGTACCGGGCGCACAGGAAGAGTATGTTGTGGTCACGCTGCAGCGCGGCTGGCTGGGCAAGGCAGAAATTCTGGACATCGGCGACCCGCTGTGCCTGACAAATCTGGACTACGAGAAAGGCGCTGTGGGCACCTGGCAGGAAGCCGAGTCCCCCGCTATGACGGAGGAAGCCACGGCGGCGTTCAACAAGGCCACCGAGGGCCTTGTAGGTGTGGATTATGTGCCGGTGGCTCTGTTGAGCACCCAGACCGTGGCAGGCACGAACTACCGCATCCTGTGCGAAGCAACCACGGTTTATCCGGGTGCTGAGATGCACTATGCCGTCGTGAACGTGTATGAAAGTCTGGAAGGCAATGCCAACATCATCAGCGTGACCGATGGATATGTGAGCTAAGGGAGAGTTTTTGATTCAGAAGGTCCTCCGCTGCACCTTGGGTATATTCAGCGGAAACATTTATTTGGATATTGCAAACAAGCCAGACCGGCGGGTCTGGCTTGTTTGCTGTTCCACGGAGTGGGCGTGGAGGAAAAGTGCTCCTGCGTTTCCAGCAGCTCGCCGATGGTATCGCACGCCGGAGGTGGCGCGGCTGGGGTTCAGCTGGTGGGCGATCTTGTTGGTGCGGTTATAGAAAGCATCGTCATCCACGCTCTCGTTGATGCGCACGCCCCACAGGATGATGCTGGATGATTGCGGTTCTGCAAGATCATCTCTTGTAACATTGCATGTAACATTGCACAGGCAGCGTCTTTCCATGCAGCATAACCTCAAAGCTGTGAGCCTTTTTATTTGACTCGTCCCTTTTCTGTTATCACTCTGCCTGTATCTCCTCCACCAGCGGCAGATAATCGGCACAGTATTTCCGGTACAGCGGCTGTACAAGTTGCCGGAAACTCTGCATTTCTTCTTCGGGCAGCGGCAGTTCCTGGCACCCGCCAGCCAATGCCGCTTTTCGGGCAGCTGTTTCCTCCTGTGCCCAGAGCTGGCGCTCGTACTGCGCCGATGCCCGGGCGCACGCTTGCAGGGTCTGCCGATATTCCTCCGGCAGTGCATCCCATGTGCGGCCGGAAGCCAGCTGCACCTCCGGTACGCGGCTGTGCTCATCGGCCATGTAGTACCGTGCCACCTTGTAGTGCTCCATGGAATAGTAGGCCGGCCAGTTGTTTTCGGCGGCATCGATCTGCCCGGTCTCAAGCGCCGAGTAGACGTCGCTGTACGCCGTGGTCTCCGGCACTGCACCCAGCAGGCGGATCATGTCGATCACGATCTGCGAATCCTGCACGCGGATGGTCTTGCCCTGCAGATCGTTCAGGCTGCGCACCGGCTGACGGGCATAAAACGAGCGGGCACCCGCGTCGTACCAGCTCAGGCCTACCCGTCCCTGCGCGGTAAAGTCCTGCAAAAACTCAGCCCCGATGCTGCCGTCCAGCACGCGCCACATGTGGTCGGCATCCCGGTAGAGATACGGCAGCAGCAGCACGTTGAGCCGGGGCAGATCGTCCGTGACCACCGAGAGCGACACACGGGCAAAATCTACGCCGCCAATGGCAAGCTGTTCCCACACCTGCTGTTCCGAGCCGTACTCGCCGTTCGCCTTGACCTGAATGACCACCTTGCCCCCGGTCTGCTGCTGCACAAGGTCTGCAAAATACTGCGCGCCCTGCGTAGTGGGGTACCCGGCGGGCTGGTTGTCGGCATAGGTCAGCACATAGTCCGGTGTGGTCTGTGGCTTTGCGGCACAGCCTGCCAGCTGCAAGGCTGCAAAGCCCAGCCCGGCTAAAAAAGTCCGTCTGCGCATGGTGCCCTCCCTCCCTTTGCAGATAGTATAGCGCACAAGGTTGCCTTTGTGCAAGAGACAGAAAAAGGCGGTGCCCGCCGCAAAGCAGGTACCGCCTTTTTTAGGAGAAGAAGGAGATGTCTCAGTTACATCAGGCCCATTGCCTGCGGCAGTGCGGTAGACACTGCCGGGATAAAGGTGACCAGCAGCAGGCCGCCGATGATGGCCACATAGTACATAAGCATGTACGGCATGACCTTGGAAAGCGAGGTGCGGCCCACCTTGATGCCCACGAACAGGGCGTTGCCCACAGGCGGGGTGATGTTGCCGATGCAAAGGTTATACACGAGGATCAGACCGAACTGGATGGTGCTCATGCCAAAGCTCTGGCAGATGGGCAGGAACAGCGGGGTGAAGATGAGGATGGCCGGGGTCACATCCATAAAGGTGCCGGACACCAGCAGGATCACGTTCATGATGAGCAGGATGATGTACTTATTGCTGGTCAGGCTCAGCAGGGCTGCCGCAACCGCATCCGGGATCTGCAGGAAGGCCATGACCCAGCCCAGAATGTTGGAAACGCCTACAAGGAACACCACCATGCCGGACATCTTGGCAGAGTCCACGAGGATCTTCCACAGGCTCTTCAGGTTGATGGAGCGGTAGCAGAAAGCAAGGATCAGCGCATAGACAACGGCAATGGCAGAGCCTTCGGTGGCAGAGAACACACCGCCGATGATGCCGCCGATGACCACGATGATCAGGGACAGGGAAGGCAGAGCGCGCAGGGTGCAGATGCCAAGATTTTTCCAGTCAAACTTGCCGGGGGTGCCTTTATAGCCCAGCTTGACCGCCAGCAGCACGCCCACCACGCAGCAGCACAGCGCCCAGATGATGCCGGGAATGTAACCGGCCATGAACAGCGCAGCCACAGAGGTGCCGCCGGATGCCAGAGAGTAGGTAATCAAGGCGTTGGACGGTGGGATCAGCAAACCGGAGCAGGAGGAAGCGGCATTGGTGGCAGCGGTCACGGCGGGGTCGTAGCCCTGCTCCTCGGCACCGTCGCGGATCATGGAGCCAACGGCAGCCGCCGCAGCGGAAGCAGAGCCGGAGATGGCGCCGAACAGGGCGTTGGTGCCGATGTTGGTCACCAGCAGTGCGCCGGGCATCTTGCCCAGAATGGCCATGACGAAATCCACCAGACGCTTGGCGATGCCGCCCTGATTCATGATGTTGCCGGCCAGAATAAAGAACGGGATGGCGGTCAGACTGAACTTGCTCATGCCCACAAAGGTGCGCTGGGCAGCGGTCAGCACGGCCACGTTCAGGTCAATGGAAGAAAGAATGGCAGTCAGGGAAGAGACTGCAATGGCGTACGAGATGGGCACGCCGAGGAACAGCAGCACCAGCAGCACTGCCAGAATTACGAGTAACGCTTGAATTGCCACAGCTTAGTCCTCCTTATTTTCCTTGTCGGCATCGGCAGCCATTTCGGCTTCCACCTTTGCAAAGTCTGCATCCTCCGGGGTATCCAGACAGATGGAGCCGTTGGCGATGCCGATAATGTTCAGCACGGAATACACCAGAATGATCACGCCGCAGATGGGCATGACCCAGTAGAACACGCCCACGGCTACGCCCAGCGAGGAGGTCTGCTGTCCCATAGCCAGCTGGGACACCTGAAAACCGCCGAACACCAGAATGGTCGCAGAGAAGATGAAGGCGATGACCTCAGCAAAGATGTGGAACGCCTTGCGCATGGTGGGGTTGAACCGGTCCACCAGCACGGGGATGTTCATGTGGCCGCGCTCGCCGGAAACGATGGTGGCACCCAGCATGGTGCTCCAGCCGAACAGATAACCCACCAGTTCCTCCGACCATGTGGAGGGAGAGTTGAAGATATAACGCACGATGACCTGATAGGTGGTCAGCACCACCATGACCGTCATGCTCAGACCTGCCAGCAGGTTGAGCACCTTGTTCAGGGTATTTCTCAGTTTTTCCATGATGCTCCTCCTCAGTCCGCAGTGTGGGCAGCGTTGTGCTGCTGGATCAGGTCATAAATGGGCTGCAGTTCCGGGTTTGCTGCCAGCACGGAATCGTGCAGGGGGGCCATAGCCTCCTGAAACGGTGCAGTGTCCGGGTAAATAAAGTTGACGTGCTGCTCGTTCTCGGCCTTATCTTTCGCCTCAGCCACAGCATCCTCCCAAGCATCCTGCTCGGTGTGCTTCACGATCTGGAAGCCCTCTTCAAAGATCGCGCGCTCCTCGTCGCTGAGCTCGTTCAGGAAGGCGTAGTTTGCCACCAGCAGATCCGGCACCATCTGGTGCATATCGTAGGAGTAATACTTGCAGATATCGCCGTGACCGTTATCGGTCAGAGCCAGCTCGTTGTTCTCGGCACCGTCCAGAATACCGGCCTGCAGTGCGGTGTACACATCACCGAAGCCCATGGGCGTAGCCGTGCCGCCCAGCAGACGCATCATTTCCACGTTGGTGGGCGACTGCTGCACGCGGATCTTCAGACCCTTCAGGTCGGAGGGCTGGTTGATGGGGGTCTTGATGGTGTAGAAGTTGCGGGTGCCGGCATCCAGCCATGCCACCGTTTCCAGACCGGCCTTGGAAGTGGTCTTGAAAATGGGGTCCGTCACCTCGGGGTCGTCCATCGCCTCGTGGTAGGCTTCTACGCTGGAGAACAGGTAAGGCAGGTTGAAGATCTGGTATTTGGCACTGAAGGTCTCCATGATGGCAGTGGACGCCACCACAAAGTCGATGGCACCGGTCTGGGTCAGCTGCACCATTTCGGTCTGGGAGCCCAGCAGCTCGCTGGGGTACACCTCCACACGGTACTTGTCGCCCAGCTTCTCGTTGATGTAGTTGGCAAAGGCTTCCAGTCCCAGATGATCCGGGTGGGTCTGGGACTGCACATGGCCGATGCGCACGATCTTGCGGTCATCACCGGTGCCGGCACCGCAGCCGGTAAGCATCATGCTGCTGGTCAGTGCCGCCGCGCCCATCAGCGACAGAAACGTTCTTCTCTTCATGAATGGCATCCTCTCTTTTCGCGTTTTTTCTATGATTTTATTTTAACAACTCGTTCATTTTTGCGAAACCGGATTATTTTGTGAAACGCAGTACGATTTTGTCTTTGTTGTATCCAAGTACAATTTTTGTGTTTTTTGGACGAAAAAAACTGGCAAAAACAAAAAAGCACCCGTTCCTCTCCTGTTCACAGGCAGGAAAGAACGAGCGCTTCTTTTGGATCCGATTTATCCTTGTGCCGCTTTTTCCGCTGCGGCTACGCGGTATTCCGAAGGGGTCTGGCCGGTCAGGCGCTTGAACACCCTTGTAAAATAGTTGGCGTCGCTGTAACCCACAGCAGCGCCGATATCCTTCAGGCTCAGGCGCGGGTCCAAAATCAGCTGGCGCGCCTTGTTCACCCGGTATTCGTTCAGGTAGGCCGAAAAGTTTACCTTAAAGCACTGCTTGAACAGCTTGCAGAAGTAGGCGTCCGAGTAGCGCAGCGCAGCGGCGGCATCCTGCATGGAGATATCCTCCCTATAATGAGCGTCGATGAAGCGGCTGATCTCGGCACGGATGATGGCGGTGCGCATATCCTCGTCCTCTTCCCGGCGGAGGGGTTCTGCAGGCGCAGGGGGCTGTGTCGGGTGGGCAGGCAGCGGCACCGACACCTGCCGGATGGCATTCTCCACCGCGAATACCAGTTCCTGCTCGTTGTAAGGCTTGAGCAGATAGTCCATCGCCCGCACAGAGATCGCCTGCCGTGCGTAGTCAAACTTATCAAAGCCGGTCAGGAACAGGATGGCGCAATTTTTGTCTGTTTCACGGATCTTGCGCGCCACCTCCAGCCCGGTGAGACCCGGCATTTCAATGTCCAGCACAGCCACCTGCGGCGCTTCGCGGGCAAAAATTTCCAGAGCTTCCCTGCCGTTTTTCGCCTCGTACAGGCTGATCAAATCCCCCAGATATTTCTGCAGCGTCTTGCACAGCACCTTGCGCTCGATCAATTCATCCTCTGCCACCAGCAATTTGCACTTCACGAGAGCGTCTCCTCCTTTTCTTCCGGCTGCTGCGTTTGCGGTAGTTCAAACCGCACCACAGTACCGCAGTCTGCGCGGCTGTATACCTGCATTTTACCGCCCGGATACAGCATCCCGATGCGGCGGGAAATATTGCCAAGGCCAATGCTGCGGCCGGTCTGCTCGCTCTGGGCAATTTTTGCCTGCACGGCGTCCAGTTCCTCTGGGGTCATCCCCTTGCCGTTGTCCGCGACCGTGAGCACCAGCACCTTGTCCTGCATCCATGCACGCAGCAGGATGCGTCCGCCTTCCTCGCGGGACTTGAGCCCATGCGAGTAAGCGTTTTCCACCACTGGCTGCAGCATAAAGGACGGCACCAAAACCGCCGCAGGCTGCACCCGGATGCTTTTTTCAACGGTAATGCGTCCGTCAAACCGCATTTGCTGCAAATAAATGTAGTCCTCCAGCCCGTCCAGTTCCTCCTCCAGCGTGATCTGCTGACGCTTGGTGCGCAGGTTGTGCCGGAACAAACTGCCCAGATGCACGATCATCTGGTCGGTGGTGGAAGCATCCTCCAGCCGCGCCATGCAGGAGATCATGTTCAGGGTGTTGAACAGAAAATGCGGATTCACCTGACTTTTAAGCACCTCCAGCCGGGTGTGCTCCAGATCTTTTTCCAATGCAAGGTTCCGCACCTCTTCCCGGTGCAAGGCCTGCTGCGTGGTCAGCTGCTGCGCCATGGCGTGCTTCATCTGGTTAAAGGTCCCCGTCAGCCGCCCCACCTCGTCGCTGCTTTTCACCGGTAGGTCCGGTCTGGAAAAATCGCCCTCGGCAATGCTGCGGGAGGCCTGCGCCAACCGCAGCAGCGGACGCACAACAGCGCGGCTCAGCACCCGGATGAGCAGCAGCACTAGTACAGCCGCCGTCAGGAACAGCCCCAGATACAGCCACGGCAGATGCCGGATGTGAGCCGCCGTGCTGCTGTAAAGGGCGTTTTCCTGTTCCAGCGTGGCCTGTGTCAGACGTAGCGCATACTCGGCAAGGTAGTCCTGCAGTGCCATCACACGGTACATCTGTTCAATATAGGTATCTGCCGAGGGGGAAAGCTGCAAAAAGGCATCCCGCTCCTGCCGATAGCCCGCATACCCTTGCAAAAGATTCCATGTGCGGGCATAGCGCTCCTCGCCGATGCGGGCATAATCGAAGGGCAGGGCTGCAAGGCTCTGCTCGGAAGCGGTGCAGGCGGCGGTATAGGCCTGTTCGGTTTCAGAAGTAGGCTGGCGCACATAGCGTGCAAAGGCCTGTGTTTCGTCCTTGAGGGCGTTTTGCACCGTGTAGCAGACGGCGTTGTCGGCCAGCAGCATATCAAAGGAGCGTACCGTCCACTGACCTGCCATGGTAGCAATGCCAGTAGAAAGCATGGTGACCAGCAAAATCGCGGCAAGCCATGCCGTGACCTTGCGGCGCAGGGATATACCGCCCTGTGCGGTTTTGTTCCGTGCCATACGCTTTCCCTCCTGTCCTTGCAGCATCCCGGCCTTTTTTATAAGTATAATAATCTCCCGGGGAAAGTGCAACTGCAAAAAGCACCGGTTTCCGCAAAGAAATCGGTGCTTGTAGGCAATGTGTCAGACTGTCAGCGGGTCAACAACTGAAAATGATTCCGCATCTTCCCAGAAAACACCAAAGTATAAGAAACTGAGCAGAAAAAGAAAAGCAGCCCAAAACCTTTCGATTTCGAGCTGCTTGCTATGCCGGTGGTGGGGGTCTCCCGCGCACTGAGCAACAGCCCGCAGGGCTGATTGCTCCCCTGCTGTGCAGGGTCGTGCTGTTC
>NZ_FMFG01000059.1:0-7331 GCF_900066275.1 uncultured Faecalibacterium sp.
ATTGGCGGCGTTTGCCGCCTTACATATTGCAATCCGAAACAGATTGGAGGGATTCTTATCGCAAAATTGATCGTGGCGGAGAAACCGTCCGTCGCCATGTCCTATGCCAAAGTCCTCGGTGCCACCAGACGTCAGGACGGCTACCTTGAGGGCAACGGCTATCTGGTAAGCTGGTGCGTGGGGCACTTGGTGGAACTGGCACCGCCCAACATCTACGATGCCAAATACGTCAAGTGGAGCATCGCAGACTTGCCCATCCTGCCGCAAAAGTGGCAGTATCTGGTGTCAGCGTCCACCAAAAAGCAGTTCGGTATCCTGCAAAAGCTGATGAATCGCCCGGACGTAGACAGCATCGTGAACAGTTGCGATGCAGGATAGTGCGGTTGGGTGACTTAAGAGAAAGAAAAAAGAGACCTCATCTCGTTGAAAATCAAACCTTAAAATCATTAAAGGAGCCATTCAAATGAAACGAAATCAGAATTTTGACCATAATCGCTCTCAAAAAGTGCTTTCCTGCCGCTACAACATGGACACCAACCGGGTGGAAGTCCGGTTTGAGGATGGAGCCACTCTTTCCATCGACTGCATCGCTATTGAGGACGAATACGGCAACACCCCTGCGCAGCAAGCAGAGCTGGATTGGCTGCTCTACAACAAGCCCTTGGAGTATGCCCAGCTTGTGTTGGGTGGTGAGATTGAGCATTATCTCTCACTTGGTTGCGACCATGGTAGACTAGAGGATTAAAATAAAAAACAAGTTACATAGAACAACAACCCTTCATTTGCAGTAACTACAAATGAAGGGTTGTTATCATAAATAAAAATATTTTTAATTCTCGCAGTTCAATCGAGCTTTTACAGTAAAAGTTCCATTCTTTTTCTCGGCATAAAAATCACCATCGCTTTCCTGCACTACACGTTTTACATTTTTCAGCCCATATCCATGATGGTTGCCAACCCGAAGGCTGTGAGAGGCATTACTGTATGGATTGTCAAGGCGGTAGAGAAGGCTTCGATACTGTTTGCGCAGTTGCAAATGAATTTTACGCTGTTCTGGTGGCAAACCGCAACAGGCTTCAATTGCATTGTCGAACGTGTTTCCGATCAAGATGCTTAAAGATAATGGAGAAATAGATAGGACTTCTGGAATCGTTACGTCCAGAGTGACTTTGATACTGTTTTCTTCTGCTGTATGTAAATACTGATTTAACAGTGAGTCCACAACTGGATTTCCAATCGTAGAAATATTTTTGGAACGTTCAAAAGCATCCGTTGCGTCTTGTACAATTTTGTGGAGTTCTTCGGAATTCCCACGCTCCGCTACAGCCTGCATTGCCAAAATATATTTTTTAATATCATGCCAAAGGGCTCGTGTTTCTTCTTGCCGCTCCTTTAGCTGCTGATAATACTCCATCTGCAAGCGATATTGCTGCTCGTTAAATTCTGCTCTGAATTTTTCCTGCTCATTTTTTCGGAGGGCCTCCACATAGAAAACGATTAGGATATTCATTAAGAGGAGTACCACCATCAAACCAATCAGGTAGTCTGGAAAATTTTCATCTGCTGCATGATACTGTACCACATAACAAACTGCGATACTGGCAATTTGAATAACTATGATTGGCAGCAGCCAGAGAATACGCAGTACATTTTCTTTTCGACTGAAAAAATGCGAGATTAAAACAACCAATGGAATCTGTATCAGATTTGAGAACACCACATAAATCAGTCTGGCTGCTCCAGCTTGCATTAGAATCTCTGTGTCTTGGATGCGCAGTCCGATAAGGAGCATTGCAAGAACTTCAACCACTGCAATCAACGTAAAAAATGCAGCACTTGCAAATATAGCTTGCCATATTTGTGCCTCATAAAACAGAATTGCCAGAAGAAAACCTCCCAGCAGAAGGTAAATCGTTCGTGGCATCACCCAAGTGGGAAACAGGCTCAATATACATTGCCCAGTTATTAGAAGCGCAATATAAAGATAGAACCATCGCAAATACAAATCTTTTTTCTGGAATAAACGGTCAACGAAAAGTACAAGCAGTGCGATGTTGGCAAAACTCCCGGCAAATTCAACAAAATAATATATCATCTTCCCAAATAAGCGTTAAAGCTCTGATTGAACTCCTGACGCTTCCTCCGACTGATTGGCAATTGATTTCCGCTGGACAGAACAACTGTCGTTCCAGTGGCATAGACAATATGCTCCATATTTACAAGATAGCTTTTATGCGGTGAAGCGAAACACCGTTTTGGCAACTGTTCTAAGGCTTCTGGAATCGTCATTCGCAGAGTGATGTCTTGACATTTACAATGAATCAAAACTTTATGCCCATGGCTTTCCAGATAATAAATTTCCGCTGTCTCCAATGAAAGCGTAGCTCCTTCATATTCAACGGTAAAGTGCTTGGAATTCAATTCTTGGACAACGGCATCCATTGCAGCGGTAAAAAGCGATTCATCAAGTGGTTTCACCAGATAACGGAACGCAATGCCATATCCTTGCACAGCGTATTCATGCCGCTTAGTAACAAAGATCACCAACGGATGCTTTTCCATCTGCGTTAAGGTTTGCGCCAACTGGAATCCGTTTGAAGGCATTTCGATATCAAGCAGCAGAAGATCGAAGAACTTCTTTTTTAGCTGTAGATCACTTAAAAGTGCTGCACCGTCTGTGTAATTCTCAATGTCAAAATCGCCATGGACATCATATCGCCGAACGATTTGAACAATATCTTCAAGTTCTGAAGGTTCATCATCGCAGACTGCAATTCGATACCTTGCCATTTTGTCGTCCTCCACAAAGTAATGTTTCTGGCACTATTATAAACTGTGCATTTGCGCCTGACAAGTGGCTTGACATACCACTTTTGCCACCATAACGACCAGTTTTGCCAAAAGTCTTGATTTCAGAAAACTCCATGGTACATTGAAGCTGCAAGTTATATTATCTGTATGTGTCTTTACAATGTTGAACATAACTTTCAAGAGTCAAGAAAGGGTGCTTCCAATGCAGAACTCATAACATTAATTGAATCCAATAACATTAAAAGGACAATTTCTGTAGAAAGAGGTGCAAAAAATGACATTCACAAAAAGATTCATTGCAATTTTGCTTTCGTTTGCGTTGGCGTTTACAGCTCTTTCATCGACAGCTTTCGCATCAAATGGAATAGCCTCAAAAGGTAAAAGAATCCCATATTCCGAACTGCCAGAGGGATATAAGAGCGTAATTAGCTCTGATGCTATTATATATCAGCAAACAGACGGCTCCTATGATATTTATCAAAGCAGCCCTGTACTCAAACAAACGGGAGCCAAAGCATCTCAGAGATACGCGCCTAAAGGCGGCTCATACAGTGATCTTAAAAACGGTTGGATCACATCTTTGACCTGCGTGGTATACCAGACCTATTTGCCAAGAAATAACGTAAATATATGGATTTCAGAACAGGTTCCCGATATTCGAAGCTATATCATCGACAAGATAAGTTCAATGGGAACGGGTGCTATTGTTAAATACATTTCCGAAAAATGGGGATATGCCTTTCTTGCATCTGCCGTTGTTGAAATTGCAAATGGTGCAAAATTTGTTTTAAGCTGGCTCAATTTCAACCAAGTTGATACTGCAAGCAATCATGGTCAAAATGGAATATTGATTGAGTATCTTACAAATATTGGATCAGGGAATGCTAGAGTATATTCTGCATGGACAAGTTCTTATGTTCCTATGGAACCATATGGTGGTAGCGCAACGTGGCATGCAGAAGATTATTATGTGATGCCGTAAATCTTTGATGACACAAGGATAAATCAATAAGGATATCAGTAATTAATGAAAAAAGCGTACTATGGACTTCTTACATTTTCAATAATGAGTTTATCCTATGATTTGTACTATTGGAAAATGAGGAGTGCCGTTGGAGCATTGCGAACAGTGGATAAGGTTCTTTGCCTATCAAGCGGAAGTATTTGTGTACTCATAATAATGTATATTGTCATAAAGAGCATAAAAGGTCACAAGAAAAAATAGAATCTCGTATTAGTTCTATCTTGATTCATCAAACCGGAAAGCTTGCTCCCCAAAAGTAAAACTAATAGCCATCCATCTGCATTAATTGCAAGTGGATGGCTATTACTCTGCCTGCTTTAATTAGAACTCGGCTTACCACTTTTGCCGCCAAAACGACCAGTTTTGCCAAAAGTCTTGATTTCAAAAAAATCTATGGTACATTGAAGCTGAAAATCTCCAAACTGGGAGTGACATTACAATGTGGGAACGGACACTTTCTCAGAAAATTGTAAATAAGCTATGTGAGCAAGATGTAATTGACACCTGCGATGCAGCTGCTTATGTCTATGGATATGAATTACTTATTTCATCTGTTATAAGCGTCCTGATTGTTGTACTTGTTTCCATTATATGTGGTGACTTTCGTTATTCGCTTTCCTTTTTGCTTGGATTTGTTCTCCAACGGATCTATATTGGTGGATACCATGCGACATCACACATACGCTGCTATTTTGCGTTCTCTGGGATGTTTTTGATTTGTGTTTTGCTGAGCAAATTGATTGTAGTCACTTATATTTTCCGCATTATGACAACAGCACTTCTCTTGAGCATTTCGATTCTTTTCGCACCCGTTGAAGCGAAAAATAAGCCTTTGAACGAAAAGAAACGTCTGAAATATAAGATAATCGCATCGACACTCTCCGCAGTGGATTTTATAATTACGCTTCTAAATATGCTTCCAAATAACCGTATTGTAACTTGTTATTATCTCTCCAAATGGGTTCTAGTTATATTTGCAGTAGGTCCACTCTATCAAAAAATAAAACCAGCTCGTACTATATAATTGTCGAAAGGGGCTTCATTCATAATGTTATGATGATTGCCTTGATTATACAAATTAAAATTTGGGAAGGTGAAAATCATGAAAACGCACAATAAAAAATGGATGTTGATTTTTGGTAAATTCACTTGTGTGATGGCCATGGCACTCGCTATCTTGAGTGTTAACAGCACTTGCGGATTTACGGCATACCAACCGGATGTTCCCGAATCTCTTAACAACGAATAATATCAGACAACAAAATATTGATAAAGGAAGTGATTCCAGTGCACAAAGTTGTAAGTGTAACAGTATTGGCTACAAAGGAGATACCATGAATTCAGAAAGTTCCATACGGTTTCCTGCTGATTTTTCATATATTACAGCAGAAGAAGAACTTACAATTCAAGGCGGAACTGAAATCGAAGCAATTGACAGCATCGTTTCAAATATCACAAAAATAAGCAGAGTCTTAAATTACTTAGCAAGAATTTTTGCGGCATCAAGTTCAATGCTAAACAATCTAATAACTGTTTATAATACAGCAAAGCAATTAGACAAGTATATTCAGCAAAATTTTTGATAGCTTCAAATAAAGACATTTATCTAATCTTAATTATGAGGATACAAATATGAAAATATCTAGAAGAAGTTTTATGAGTGGTCTTCATGCTACATTTCTGACAACTGCTCTTGCTTCTATTGCGCCTTCAGCGTACGCAATGGAAAGTCCGGGTATGGATTCGTTGGATGTTTTGGTTTCTATGCACTATTTTCTTTCAGCACCCGATAACGGTACAATTCTTTGGCCAAAAGAATCCGTGATTGCCGAAATTATCCCTCTGTATGATGAGTTTGGAAACATTGTCGCATATTATGGAAAGTTGGAAAACGGAGGATACGCTATCGTTAATAATAATATAAAGAATCCGACTGTAATTGAATTTGGCGAAGATGATAATCCTCTAATTCGTAAAATCTTGAATGAATCTCCAACGACACATATTGTGTATGGTGGTCCATTCTCTGTTAATGACTCTGATTTTAGTGTCTTTTCAAGTGAATCTCAGGGAATGATGGATTTGTACTCGCAGTATCCTGAGTTGCAAGATGATAATGAGCCGCTTGCATCTGCTATTTTAGAGCAGTGTAGTGAGATAAGAAAGCGTTATCCGGCATTTCCAACAGGTGATGGGGATTATGGATTCATTGAGTGGGATGATATGCCTTCTGGTGGTTATAGCGAGAAAAGGCTTCCGGTAAGTGGTGTTCAATGGGTTCAGATGAATGACTATAATGATATTGCTCACGATCACTGTGGCGCAACGGCAGCAACAAATCTGGCAATGTATTTTTCCAATCAGGGATACTTTGACCTTGAAAAAGGAAGTGCTCGTGACACCTTTATTGCTGTACATAATGTTGTCGGAAACGGACCAATATTTGAACTTTCCGGAAAAGTCGAGAAGTATTTTTCCAGCTGTGGATATAACTTGAGTTGTTCTTCTGTGGCCGTTCTTGATACGCTAAAAGATGCACTGGACTATGATCATCCATGCGATCTCCTTTTGGCTGATAGTATTATCGCATGGCATTGGATTCTCGCTTTTGGGTATAGAGATTATTATTCAGGAGATTTCTACATTCAAATTATGGATGAATGGAATAAGAATATCAAACGTTTTTACAAGTTGAATTCCGGGTCGGCATGGCTTTCTGCCACGGAATACTGGATGTGATAGCATTGAAAAATAGGTATTGTTTTCTTTTTATTAATATAGGGAGTTTTTTGATACTATACATCGTTTCCACTAGATTCCTTGGAAATATCTACCTTTTTGATTGGACGAGCCGAAATCACTATCTCTATATTTGGATTATTCCAGTACTTATGGATTTTTTGGATCATCATATTAGATCGATAAGTATTTCAACTGGAAATTTTATAGGAATTATTGTCGGACAAACCATCGGAGACTTTATTGTAGAGGCAAACAAATCGAAAATATCCCCCGATATGCTTCCAGGAAAGATAGAACAGTTACGTAGTCACCCCGGAGTATGGATATGGTTATTGACGATTGCCATATCCTATGTAATTGGATTTTTAATCGAGAAAGCTTATCAAAAACATAAATAAAACTTTTTCTGAAAGAGTTCGAGTAAACCGCAAAAATCATACACGTTTTTCCTAGCCAAACAATCAGTACAAAGCAGATCTGATTGTTTGGCTCTTTATTTTGTAAAGGAGCGTGATGCCGTTGACCCAACCGAAAACCGACCTAGCCTACCTCCGCAGCGAAAAAGCCAAAGCAGAGCAGAAGCTGCGCTCTTGCCAGCACCGGGAGAAGATTCTTGAACGCCGGATGTCAGAGCTGAACCGGAGAGAGCGTGTGCATCGTCTTTGCACCCGTGCCGGAATGCTGGAAAGCTTTCTGGTCTGTCCGGGAGAACTGACCGATGATCAGGTGATGGAACTGCTGAAAATCTCGTTCC
>NZ_FMFG01000082.1:0-2237 GCF_900066275.1 uncultured Faecalibacterium sp.
GGCTCGATGAAATCGAAGCTGGCGTTTGTGCGCCAGCCCGATTCCATCCCAAGGAAAACTGCATTTTCCTTGCGCTGCTTTGCAGCTATCCTTTTGCCCGCTACCATAAAACACGCATAGAAAAAGCCGATTGGAAACAGAAACATTTCCAATCGGCTTATCTTTTTGTTAGGCAGATTTCTTTTCAGCTAATGCCCGGACTTCCTCAATTGAAAGGTCGGTGTACTTTGCCACCTTTTCACAAGGCACACCATCTGCCAACATTGCCAATGCGTGTTTGACCGATGTTTCATGCTCGGTTTCATCCCGCATCTTTTCCATAGCTCTGCACATAGCTGCCACTCCCTTCGTGTCTTCTTTGAAATAACGAACCCTCTGTGCCAAAATGGAATAATTCATATCCTTCGAGTTGGTACAGAAAAAGTCGTGCATCAGTTTTCCTAATGCGGTTTCGTCCTTGATTTGTGAGTTCACATAAACGATGTGAGCCTGATCGTTGAAAAACGTTCCCGTTTCCCGAACTGTACGGTCAACATGATAAATTGGAAGGCCGGCCTTTAATACGTCATTTTCAGTGATAAAGATAACGTATGTTTCGTTCAGCGCATCGTAATCATCGCCCGCATCAGTCAAGTTTGCATCCAGCAGACTGCTATTGTACCGTGCGCGCTTTTCACTAGCACCACGGTCACTGCGCTGCACCTCAATATTATATGCACGGTTTTCCCGATCCACTGCCAAAATATCCAATCGGACTGAACGCCCTTGCAGATTTTTGATGCTGTACTGGCCGTGAACCTCTTTGACGGTCAAATCATCCCGTTTCAAGATGATCTGCAAAAGAAACTCAGCACAGGCACGTTCTTCAAACACCGCAGCCATGAAATCATCATCAATCAACCGCAATCCACGCAACCGCTGCAAATCTTCTTCATGTTTCCGTTCAAAATCCAGTTCCTGTTGTGATTTTCTTTCCGACATTGGCTCACCAGCTTTCTGCTTACTTATCCAAAATAATAGTACCATAATTCCGTGATTTTTACAAGAGAACGATTCAAATGTCATCAGGAGGTGATGCCTATTCCGTGTCCGCATTTCAAAATTACCATCGTTAAGCGCAGCCAAGGGCAGTCCGCTGTTGCCGGGGCCGCTTACCAAAGCGGCGAACGGCTGTTCAGCGAGTACGACCAGAGAACAAAATTCTACAACAAGAAGAAAGAGCTTGTCCACGCTGAGATCATGCTGCCATCCTATGCGCCGCCCGGATATGCAGACCGGGCGACCCTCTGGAACGCCGTAGAAGCTGTGGAGAACCAGTGGAACTCCCAGCTTGCCCGGCGCATCGTGCTGGCGTTCCCGGTGGAGGTGCCGAAGGAGCAGTATTTGTCCATGATAAAAGAGTTTTGTCAGGAGCAGTTTGTTTCCAAAGGGATGATTGCCGACTTTGCCATCCACAACAAGGGAGATGGAAACCCACACGCTCACATTCTGCTGACGCTCCGGGCAATAGATGAACACGGCAAGTGGCTCCCGAAAGCCAGAAAGGTGTACGACCTTGACGAGAACGGTGAGCGCATCCGGCTCGCTTCCGGCAACTGGAAGTGCCACAAGGAAAACACGGTGGACTGGAACGACCAGAAGTATGCCGAGGTCTGGCGGCATGGCTGGGAGACCATTACCAACCGCTATTTGGAAGCGGCTGGCCGCCCGGAACGTGTTGACCTGCGCTCCTTTGAGCGACAGGGCATCCAGCAGATACCGACCGTGCATCTCGGTCCCGCCGCACACCAGATGGAAAAGCGTGGAGTGGAAACTTTTCTCGGCAACCTGAACCGGGATATTCGCGCCGCCAATAGCCTGATGCAGTCCATCCGCAGTGCCATCCGTGGACTGCAACGCTGGATCGCAGACCTGAACGAAAAGAAGCAGCTTCTTCTGGACGCTCTGGAAAAGGCGAAAGAACCCACGCTTTCTGATTTGCTGGTGGACTACTTCAATCTCCGCAACGAGCAGCGCAGCGATTGGTCTGGCAAGGCAAAACTGAAATGCACTGTCCGGGACTTTGAGGAAGTCAAGCGGGCTGTTGATTATCTGAAAGCTCATTCTCTGAACACCGTTGAGGATTTGAACCAAGCCATTGACAGCTTAAACCAGACCGCTGCTCCTCTCCGCGGGCAGTTGAAGCAGAACGAAAACCGTATGCGGGCAATCGCCCAGATCAAGGATGCTGCCGCCGC
>NZ_FMFG01000060.1:0-6796 GCF_900066275.1 uncultured Faecalibacterium sp.
CCTGTATGCGAAATTGTTCTTTTTCATCCTCGGTCATCTCAAGTGGAACGCCGTGCAATGTGTCTACAATATAGGACGAAATTTTAGCGAAGTGCTCGTCAAAATCAGTGGTATTCAAATTTTCTTCCTGATTCACTTCACTCTGCATGTACGGTCACCTCACTTTCCTTTTTTTTAGGCATAAACCAATAAAACATAACACAAAATGCTAAAGCAAACACAACACCAAAAACATTTTGACTCACTCTAAGACTAACCGCTCCTTGTAGTCCATATGTCTCTGCAGCAATGGCTAAAGCACCAAATGTGTTAAATACTGCCTGCCAGCCATATTGTGCTGAAAATCCTACACCGATTCCACCAAGAATTCCTATATATGCATAGATTGACGAAGGAAGCAGAAAATATAATACTGTAAAACATATAACACCTGCAATATTTCCGACAATCCTTTTACGGACTCTGTAGTGCATATCTTCCATAGACGGCAAAATCACGGACATGGCCGCAATACCAGCCCACATTGCACGTGGCATATTACAAAGTTCTGCAATGCAAAGGACAATCGGTACGCATAAAATCTGACATATCTGCCATTTTGTTCTGGAAGAAGTGATATCAAATTCTTGTATCAGATCTTTCAGATTTCTTTTATAAGTTCTGTTTTTATGATTTCGATAAAATACGAAGCAGGTAAGTGCTGCACCTAAAGCCATTCCGACTAATCGCATCTGATAGCTTTTTCCCGTAACATCATAACCATATAGCAGCAGATACCCAAGAACCAATGTAGATTGATTAAACATGGATGGATTATGGCATCCGAACAGAATCAACACAGCCAGTGCCGCAATATTTAACAGCATTCCCAATACCGGTGAAAACTGATTTGCTAAATGCGGACATACAGTCATAATTACAAAGAACAAAGCCAAAAGCATCGTAGATTGTCCGGTGTGGATCCCCAGATCCGCATTCCTAAACACCATGAGACATAATAAGACTACTACACCTACAATGCTGTTCTCATTTCCAAATAGGATGCTGAAAATACTAACAAAGAAAAAACAAAATGCCATTGTAGCAGCTATCTTCACCAGATATACCCACATATGATATAGTTTTTCTTTTAGTGTTTCACTCTTTTTCAACAGGTTTTTAGAACCTGCCTGATTTAACTGCAACTCCTGATAAAATGTCATATAAATCCTCCCATATTCTAATTTATCTTAAAACTAGATAATCTCATCTTTCTGCTTTGGCAGCTCTATAACAAATCTGCATCCACCATATTCACGGTTTTCTGCTTTGATTGTTCCTCCGGCACTATCTACAATCCGTTTTACAAGTGCAAGACCTAGGCCATTTCCTTCTGCTTTATGAGATCCATCTACCTGATAGAACTTGTCAAATATTCTGGATTTTACATCATCCTCTATTCCTGGTCCTTCATCTTCCAGAATGAACTTAACAGAATCCTGTTCTTGTTTCAGAAACATCGTAATTGTCCCCTTTGAAGGGCTGAACTTAATCGCATTATCTAAAAGATTTATCCAGATATGCATAAAAAGTCCTTCATTCGCAGTATATTTAACTTCCTCCAATTCTACCTGAAAACCAATTTCTTTTTCTGTCCATTTTGTTTCCAATGAAAGAACTGCCTGGCGGATCTGTTCATCCAGACGATATTCTGTTTTTTTCATTGGTATATTCTGATTCTCTAACTTGGATAACAGCAAAATATTACCAACCAATCCGGAAAGTCTTTGGGTGTTAAATAAGATTTTTTCTACATATTCCTCTTGATCCGGAGACAGTTCTTCTCCCTGAAGCAGCATTGTATATCCTTCAATGGCATTAATCGGGGTCTTAAACTCATGAGAAACATCAGATACAAAATCCATCTGCAGCACCTCTGTTGCACGAAGTTCTTTTGTCATAACGTTAAAACTTTGATAAGATTCTCCAACTTCTGCTATACGGCTATTCGTTTCCAAATGCTGTTCAAAATCTCCCCGAGAAACTTCCTTCATTGCTTTACTAAGTCTTGTAATTGGTTCCAGTAACTTTGCATTAATAAAGGAAGTGATCAGCCCTGCAATCAATGTATTGAAAATCAAAAGCCAGCCAAGCACAGGTATGCTGCCCGGCAGATTAAAAAAATGATTCAAAAAAGCAAATAATAAAGCAGATATGACTGTTGAAAATACAAGTGCCAGCCAGATTGCACCAGTCAGACAGGATCGGATCCGCAATCCTTTTTCTTTCTTTTGTTCCATTATTTTTTCACCACCTTGTATCCAATTCCACGCATTGTTACGATTTCAAAATCAGGGTTATCTTTAAAACGCTCTCTGATTCTTCCTATATGTACCTCTATCGTATGTGGGTCTGCCTCCGTCTCGTATCCCCATACTTCATCCATCAACTGTTGTTTTGTAAATATTCTGCCTGGCGAAGCTGCAAGCTTATATAAAAGCAGGAATTCTTTTTTAGGCAAAACAAGACTTTCCTTATCAGTTGTAACCGTCATTGCATCATAATCAAACTCTGTTGAACCGATCACAATTTTGTGTTCATTCAGTATCTGTGCACGGCGAAGCAGTGCTCCGACTCTTAAAACCATTTCATTCACATTTACCGGTTTTACCATATAATCGTCACTTCCCGAAAGAAATCCCTGGCGCATATCCTCAAAGGAACCTTTCGCAGTGATCATAAGTACAGGTATCTGATATCCTGCTGAACGGAGTTCCGACACCAGTTCATAACCATCCATAACCGGCATCATAATATCAGAAATGATCAGATCAATATATTCCTTAACCAATACTTCTAATGCTTGTGCTCCATCCGATGCACTTTTGACTTGATATCCATTCTTCTCAAGCACTTTTTGGAATAGCTGGCTTAATTCTTTATCATCTTCTACAATCAATATTTGAAACACGTTTTCCTTCCTCCTTATTAAAACAGATACCTTGCCCATCCAAGCAGATGCTGTACCAAAAATATTTTTCTCTGACGTTTCTTTGTTAATTCGATTGGCTCTACATGATATGGATCACGATAGGTTCCATCTTCCAATACCTGGCGGGACACTCTTTCATAGTCCATCATGCCCTCTTCCAACTGTTTATTAATATCTTTACTGCGAATTACAAGCATCAGTTCCGTATCCAGATATGCACTTCTCATGTCCATATTAAAGGAACCGATTACAGACAGATCATCGTCAATCAGAATACTTTTTCCGTGGTATGAATAACCGCCTTCATATTCCCAGATATTAATTCCTGTACTTAAGATTCTATTTCTGTTTTTCGCATAATCGGCAGCCCCAAATGGATTCCCATTATTCGCAACTGAATTTGTCATGATAGAAAAATCTGAAACGTTCTCTGCAATCTCCTCCCATGTATTATACATCATATCATTACAGATAATATATGGCGTGTGGATCTTCACACGATTTTTTGCATTTTTCATCAATTCTCCCAACTGATACCACACTACTGGTTCTTTGGAACCTGTGTGAATAGGATTTGACACTAATGCAATCTTTTCTGTCTCAAAAGTTTCGTCCGTGTAATCGGTATCGCAGATTCTTTCCTTATTCTCTTCAAAATATTTCTGATAGCCGTTCTTCAGCTCTAAAACTGCGTTCTTTACAGATTTTCTATTTGCCAGTTTTTTATTGTCATGAAAATAATCACTGTCTTCTTGTTCCCATATCGTTTCAAAATACTCTAACAACTGGCTAACTGAATTTTCTTTCTCAGGTTCATCGCAAACCACTAACACGTCTCTGTCATAGTTCTTATGTCCCGGAAAATCACCCAGGAAATAATTGTATGTATTTCTTCCCCCAAGAATATATCTCTTTCCATCTGCAATCAAATATTTATCATGCATTCTACCCATTATTTTCCACGGTTTCAACGGATTGGCCTTATTATACAGTTTAATTTCAACATTCTCATGGGAAGATAATCCATAGAAATACGGATTTCCTTCCATATCAAGCCAGCTCTCCATTCCATCTACTAACAGACGAATATGTACACCTCTGTCTGCCGCATCATGCAGTGCTCCTAAGATCAATTTTCCACTTTCATCGGATTGAAATGCAAAAGTAGAAAGAATAATTTCCTTTTTTGCATTCTTGATCAAACGCACTCTTTGTAAAAGCGCTTCTGGATTCTTTTCTATGATTACTGCCCGTTCTGTATTTTCACTGCATTTGTTCCATGACCCATTTTTTGTTTCTTTTTTGGTTGTATTGGACACTTCCGGCTGCTTTTTATATGCAACGCAGATTCCGAGCAATTCATAAAAAGCCACACATAAAAAAATTGCCAGTATAACAAGAAGGATTTTACATATTTTATGCTTTTTCATTGTACATCACCTGATTTCTTTTTATTTCTTATTCTTATTCATTAGCAATACAATACAATAGAAAACTCAATTTAACCTCAACAAGGTTTGTTTTTTCATCCATGCAAAATCTTCTTTGTACAACAGACTGTTAGATATAGCAAAAACGGCCTTTCAAAAACAGTTAACTTCTAAATCAACTGTTTTTTGAAAGGTCGTTTCATCAGATTCTTATAGCAATCCAGCAAATAATCTCATAAATAATTGTCCCAGTCGCAAATATGCACTTCGTCCGGTTTGATATTGGTCTGTCACATCACGACATTCTCCCATCGTTCTTATCAGATCATTTTTTATTTCCACAACTGCCTGACAATCTGCCATAAAACAGCCGTTTTCAAAATGGTGATATAAACTTCGATAATCCAAATTAATTGTTCCACAAGTTGCCATACAGTCATCTGCCACACTCATTTTTGCATGACAGAAACCAGGAGTCCACTCATAAACACGAACACCATGTTTAACTAATCCATGATAAAAAGAACGAGTTACATTATAAATGAATTTTTTATCAGGGATACCAGGTGTGATAATTCTTACGTCTACCCCTCGCTTAGCAGCCAGACATAACGCATGCGTCATTTCATCTGTTATGATTAGATATGGAGTCATAAACCAACAATATTTTTCAGCTTTATTTATCATACTGATATAAACTTCTTCTCCGACCTGCTCATTATCCATAGGACTGTCTGCATAAGGCTGAACAAAACCTGTTTGCTGTGCTTTATAATCGTAATGAATAATGTATTTACTAAAATCAGTATCATTCGTAGCTTTTTCACTAACAGCATTCCACATTTCTAAAAATGTCACTGTAAGCGACTGAACAGCATCTCCTTCTAAACGAATACCTGTATCTTTCCACTGTCCATACGGGTGTGTGTAATTAAAATATTCGTTTGCTAGATTATATCCACCTGTAAATCCGACTTTTCCATCAATAACTGTTATTTTTCTATGATCACGATTGTTCAAAAACAGATTTAAACCTGGCATAAACGGATTGAATACACGGCAATGAATTCCTATTGTCTCCATTTTTTTCACAAAATCTGTGTTAATAAAGCCTATAGAACCCATATCATCGTAGAATACTCTAACTTCCACACCTGCTTTTACTCGCTCTTCCAGAACATCTTGAATCTTATGCCATGCTTCAGCGTCTTCTATCGCATGATATTCCATAAAGATAAACTTTTGTGCTTTCTCCAAATCCTTAAGCTGTGCCTCTAATCCTTTCACTGCTTCATCAAAATACACAATATCCGTATTCTGATAGATTGGATACTGCGAATTTCTTTGTATGTAACTTGCTATATTTCCTGCTTTCGGAATTGTTTCTTTTATTCTGCTCAAACACTCCTGACTGTCCGGAAGCATTGGTAACAATTTGCTATCAATTTCTGCATACCGCTCACGCATTTTATGTGTGCCACCATTCAAACCAATCAACAAATACAGGCCTACACCCATAATTGGGAAAATTAGAATTAAGATGACCCAAGGCATTTTCATAGAGGATGTCTTATTTGATGCGTACAATCCCAAAACCAAGATCCCACTCAAAATCCTTGTAAATAAATTTATGACTTCTGCATATTCATTCAAGCGTGTTACGATAGTAATAATAAAAATCACTTCCAGAAGAATGCAGATTATGGAAAAACACAGCCGTTTTACCCCATTTTTTGTTTTTGCTTTGCCCTCTAAAGTATCTTGTTTCATATATATTCCGCCTTCCTACTTGCTCAGTTTTCTCCCTAAATTTCGTGGAACATACCAATTTTGTCTTTTATTCTCTGCATTTCATTACACCGGACTGGATAAGTTTGGTGCGGATGTCCTCATACAGTGAAATAATTTGATACTTACAAGTATATTCCAAATAGTCAGAATTGCAATAGGTAACCTGAGCTGTTTTCAACTGCCAAGGCAAATCTTATTCGGTATGCCCGAAGATCGTCGCAAATGTATTCCTTCAATGGTAACAATCATGGAGATTACTGTTTATCTGGAGATTACCAAAGGATAAATAGAAGCAGTATTAAAGCCGTTCACCACGCAGATTTTCCAGCGTGGCGAACGGCTTTTTTGCTGCCCCTATATTTACAGGTAGGAGGAATCAAAGAAGTCTTTTAGTGTAATTTCCAAACCCAGACAGATTCTTTCAATCGTCTCTACGCTTAACTGGCCTCCCCGACGAGCAGTGGTTTGGATCGTGGAATACGATATTCCGCATTTCTTTGCCAACACACACAGATTCATATCACGCGCTTGCATCAAATCCTGAACACGCTTGATCGTATCCACGAAAATCCCTCCCATCTTTTTAGTTCAAAACTTTTCCAAC
>NZ_FMFG01000087.1:0-1293 GCF_900066275.1 uncultured Faecalibacterium sp.
GGAAAATCCACCCGGTACTATGCAGACGAGTTCCATTTGCTCTTGAAGGAAGAGCAGACTGCTGCTTATTCCGTGGAGATTTGGAAGCGTTTCCGTAAGTGGGGCGGCATTCCGACAGCCCTAACGCAGAACGTCAAAGACCTGTTGGCAAGCCCCGAAGTATCAAATATTTTTGAGAACTCGGACTTCGTTTATATGCTCAATCAAGCGAACGGAGACCGGCAGATTTTGGCGAAGCAGCTGAACATTTCGCCCCATCAGCTTTCCTACGTCACTCACTCCGGTGAGGGTGAAGGGCTGCTGTTCTTCGGCAACGTGATCCTGCCCTTTGTTGACCACTTCCCGAAAGACCTTGAACTCTACCGCATCCTTACGACCCGCCTTTCCGAAGTTGCGGAGGCGCAAAAGCATGAGTGAGAAACAGCCGAAGCTGAAATTCGAGGAGGAAAAGGAGCGCACGGCTACGCGCTCCCCTCCGAAAAAGTCTAAAGTGGAGCAGTCGGTGCCCAAAAAGCAGAAACTGAAACAGGATGCAGACAAAGCTGCGGAGAAATCCCAGCATTTGCGTTTTGGCAAAGCCGAGATAACCCCGGATGAAGCATCCCGCATGACAAAGCAGCAGAAACGTGCTATGTATGCCGCTGCTGCCGCCCGGTCTGCGGCACATCGAGAGATTGATCAGTACGAGGACGACAATGTGGGCACGCAGGCTTTAAGCGAGGGCGAAAAAGCTGCCGAGACTACCCACGATATTTCCAAGAGCCGTTACGCCAGAAAGCTGAAAAAGAAAGCCAAGATGCAGGGCAAGAAAAGGGCCCGAACCGCAAAATCTTCCGTGCAGAAGCCGCCTGCGGCACAAGATGCAGGCGCATCCGGCACCGGCGAGGGCAGTTCCAACTGGCTTTCACGCTGGAAACAGCGGCAAGAAATCCGTAAAAGTCACTATGCCACCGCCCATTCGGGTACAGCGGCACAGACCGCAGGCGGCAAAGCGGTATCCAATGGCACCACTGCTGCGAAGTCTGGCATGGAACAGGTCATCGACAAAGGAAAATCGGTGGTCAGTACCGCAGTCAACGGCATTGCCAATTTTGCAAAAAGTAACGCGCACGTTCTTTTGATCGTTTGCGTTTTTCTTTTGCTCTTGCTGCTGGTCATGTCGGCATTTTCGTCCTGTTCCATTCTGTTTTCAGGCACCACGCAGGTATCCGGTCAGACCATTTACACCGCAGAGGACCGGGACATCCGGGGAGCCGAAACCGACTACAAGAAGCTGGAAAAGGAGCTGGACAA
>NZ_FMFG01000081.1:0-2267 GCF_900066275.1 uncultured Faecalibacterium sp.
TGTAAAGGCCAGCGTTGATTATGCAGCCGTCGTTGCAGAAAAGACCGCTGAAAAGGAAAAAATCGAATCTGAGGTTGCTACGCTGACTGCAAATCTCGATGATCTGAAAACGCAGCTGAAAGCCAAGAAAGCAGAATTGAAAGCCGCCACCAAGGAACTTGTCAAAGCCGAAAACAAAAAAGCTGCCGCCGAAGCAAAGGCAGCAGAAGAAGCAAAGAAGGGCGAAGCAGAAGATGTGCTGAAGAAGCTGCTTGCCAGCGGTATGACGGCTGAAGAAATCCTTGCAAAGCTCCAGTAATACAATATGATGAACTGGACAAGCTGCTGAAGTAAAGGAAGGGGCTGTTGCACACGGATAAAAGCCGGTGCAACAGCCTCTTTTTCATTCATGCTGCAATTTTTTCAGCGTTTCAAACGTATCTAAATTAAAGTGGAATATCATATTCCTTTTCACACATACTTGCCATTTTCAGACAGGAGGTTGCTTTTATGAAAATATCTGCCGACTATCGTATGCTCGCTCTCGATGCTCTGCGCGGAAAATGGAAAACTGCTGTTCTGACAGGTATTGCCGCCAGTGCGCTCGGTGCTACCATTGTGAGCAGTTCCAACAGTGTCGTTTCCAATTCCAATCAGGCAAAGGACATTCATTTTAACCTGTTCGCCCAGCCAAACGGAGGTCGGCTGCTTGCTGTTTTGATTGTCGGCATTGGTCTGTGGGCAATCCTCCAACTGATCGTGGGCGGTGCAGTTCAACTGGGATATGCTCATTTTAATCTGAACCTTGTAGATGGAAATGATGCTGCCATCTCGGACTTGTTCTCTCAGAAAGACCGTCTGTGGGATGGCTTCTGCATGAAATTCCTGCAGGGTCTGTACATCGCCCTCTGGTCGCTGCTGTTGGTGATTCCGGGAATCGTGAAAACATACAGCTATGCGATGACACCTTACATCATGTCCGAACATCCTTCGCTGACCGCAAATGAAGCGATCACAGAATCCCGGCGGATCATGAATGGCAACAAATGGCGGCTGTTCTGTCTGGATTTCAGCTTCATTGGCTGGGAGTTGCTCTGTTCGTTGCCACTGTATGCCGGGGGTTTTCTGGTTCTCAAATATTTCACCGGTTCAGAGGCTATGGCGATTTCTCTTTTTCTTCTGCTGACAATTCCATTGAGCATTGGCTTCTTTTTTGTACGCCCCTATAAGGAAGCTGCATGGGCCACTTTCTACCGTGATATTACCGCAGCACCTACCGAACCGGATGAAGCATACTGACTTTTATACTATTTCTCAGATGTGACCGGACTTTCGAGGTGATCTGCGTATAGAGAAGAAACCTGACCGTTCCGAAATAATTGCAATGACCCTCTTATTTGCTTTATCGCTGGTGCTTACGGTATTAAAAGTGACGAGAGTGGTTTCGTTGCCCTGGTTGTGGGTGCTGGGTCCGCTTTGGCTTGGCACATATCGGTACCGTGATTAGGGCTGCTTGCGCTGGGAGATTTCTCCCAGCGTTTTTTATTCCTCGGAGATGCCGAGATATTGGTCAATCTCCATGATACCCTCCCCACTGACCTCCACCAGATCTTCAAAGGGCACTACGGTGTCGCCCACCTGCAAGGTGCGGAACACCGGGTCGATGCGGTCTGCTTTTCCGGTCAGTGTGATGTAGTTACCCACTGCTGGAACCTCCGGGTGGGCGGTGTCCTCCTTGAAGTAGCGCACCGTGATGGTCATGCCCTTGGTGACCTGCATCACAGGCATTGACGATGATATCCACGTCGGAGCGGTTTATCAGGTCTTTCAGGATGCCAAACTGCTTTTTGGTACCAGCAGACACCAGATTTTCATTATCTATCTTTTTGTATTAAGGTCTACAGCAATCTAATCCCACATTAAAACGAGAAAATGCTTAATTGTTCTCCTCAAAGTTCTCTACCTGTTCCATGACCTTTTTGAGAACTTCGGGGCTGTACTGCGGGGGATATCACGCTTTTCAAAGAACGAGCCGGAGTTGCGCGCAGTGCGCAGATAATCCCGGCAGTTAAACAAAATCTGATCAAGGTTGAGAGCTTTTTCTTCAGCCTTCGTCTTTGCCATGGCGTTTTTCTCCAATCTGAAAATTACAAATTGCGGACAAAAAGGACGCATTGTTGTGGCAAGCAGGGCTTTTGTCTATACAAACGCCATTTTTGCGTTGCAAAATGCTTGTTGGGCTGTGCCCAATCCCCTTCATTCTGCACCGTTCCGATGCAGGCTGCGCG
>NZ_FMFG01000061.1:0-5953 GCF_900066275.1 uncultured Faecalibacterium sp.
TTTTCATGGAAAACAGTCGGCATAAGCATAAATCATTCCTCCAATCCCGGCGTTCGGGTCGGGGCAAAAAATCTGAAGCGTCCACTCGGAAGAGCTTTCCGGGGAGCCTTGCGGCTCTCCTTTTGCCCTTCCTCCTGAGCACGCCACTGTTATAGCATTGTTTTTTAGCACTGTCAATATAAGAGCGCTAATATTCACGAAAAAATAATACTTTTGCAACAATATCTTGTATCTGTCTTTCCCCCCATTACCACAATGAGACAAAAATCAACACCGGGAGATGAAATCGCACACCGTTTTCTTTCCGGCTTATCCCATTTTGGCGCAAAAAAGCTAGGATTCAGTTGTTTTCCTGCTGCTTTGTATGATTTTTGCCATCGTTTTGCAGCCGCTTTTCCAGTGCGGACTGCTTGGCAAGAATGGCGTTTACTTTATCGTACAGGTCCTCGATCATGATCTCGGTCTTCAAGTTGACTTTATAGTCATTTTCCGCTCTGCGGCGGTCTTTTTCCTCCTGACGGTTCTGGCTCATCATGATCAGCGGTGCCTGAATCGCCGCCACACAGGACAGTACCAAATTCAGCAGAATAAACGGATACGGGTCAAATGCCTTGGCAGCCAGCACCGTGTTGACCACCATCCAAAGGATCAGAACACCGGTAAAGGAAAAGATAAACGCCCAGCTTCCGGCAAATTTTGCAATGGAATCCGCTGCACGCTGCCCCAGCGTATACTTTTCTTTTTCGCTTTCAGGACTGACGGAGATCTTACTGTCTGCCAGCAGATTCAGCACTTCCTCATCGGTCATGTCGTGCCGGATGTCCTTGAGCACTTCTTTTAATAGTTTTCTGTTTTCCTTCATAACGGTCACTCCTCTCTCATGGATGTTCTTGGGTGGTAAACGGGAATTTATCAGTATCTCTTTTTGCATGTTTTGGGTATCGTTGCTTCATAACTCATATCAAGCAACATTTTGATTTTGTCATCTGATACGCTGCACATCCAGTGCAACAGTAATCCAGCTATCCTTGCTCATGTGATACGCCGGGAAGAAGCCGGGTTCCTCTCGTAGTGTGCCAATCAGAATTGGGTCACATTTGAAATCGACCACTTCCAGCATTTCTTCGCCTTGCAGCCCCAGCTTGTTCTTTGGTACATCCATAATCAGAGCAAACCACTTCCGATTATTACAATGCCGGAACACCTCATAATTCGGATATTTGAGCCACGGATAATCTGTCTCGGCGTTATATGTCTGATTCTAATTCTGCGCGTTTCATAACCTCACCTCTACAACTTCTAGCTTTCTGCATGTTACTATATAGTTTTGATTACCTGTTCTTCTGCATTTTGGCCGAGGGATAATCTCTTCGTTGAAAAAATAATTGACCACGATAGGCGGATCGTTGAACGGGCGTTTGATGGAATCATCATCCCGGACATACAGTAGCCCTTCCTCTTGGCAAAACTGCCGCATCTGCGCATCCAGCATTGACCAGTAGCTGCGTTCTTTTTTATTGTAAATGGTATCGTACAGCGGCAGCAGGTCTGGATGTTTTTCCGTTATATAGTCAAAAATCGTTTTCTTATAACCGCCCCGCAAGTTTAGGTTTTCCAGCCAGACCAAATTACATTGATTCTTCGCCCGGTGGATGATGGAGGGCAGGTCGGTGAGGCCGGGGAAAATCGGCGAGATAAAGCAGGTGGTGCGCACACCAGCATCATGGAATGCTTTCATAGCGGCCAGCCGCCGCTCAATGCTCACTGCATTGTCCATATCAGCGCGAAAATCTTCGTCCAGTGTGTTTGATCGACCAGGATACCCGCGCATTGGGGAATGTTTTAATGAGGTCAAGGTCACGCAGCACCAGGTCAGACTTGGTAGCAATACTGAGGCTACATTCGCTGCCCTGCATCTGCTCCAAAATGGCGCGGGTGCGGCAGGCGGTTTCCTCCAGCGGCTGATATGGGTCGATCACGTAACAGAGAAACAGTTCTTTCCCTGCATACCGCTCCGGGTGTTTGATTTCCGGCCAAAATTTAACGTCTATGAACTCTCCCCAGGGCTCCGGGTGATTGGTAAAACGCTTCATAAAAGATGCGTAGCAATATTTGCAGCCGTGGCCACAGCCCACATAAGGATTGACCGAATAATCACTCACAGGCAAATTGGATTTTGTGAGGACGCTTTTTACTTCAACGTTTCAGATGATTGGCTCCATTGTATGTATGCTCCTTTGATTTTGCTTATTTTTCACGGGACAGTTTCATCATATCCTTCATATCGGCAAAACCGATTGTTTGATACAGCGGCCTGCCTTTGTTTGAGGTTTCAAGATAAATTTTTGAAATATGCCGCTGACGAGCCTGCTCTACAAGCCACCTGACGATTCTGTTCCCTATGCCGTGTCCGCGAAACTGCGGCCGGGTATAAATGTTCATCAGGTAGGCACATTTCCCGTTTAGATTGTCCGGTGAGGGCATCTCATGATAGAGGCATATCCCGCCGCAGCCGACGATTTCCTCCCCTACGTAGGCAAAGCAGGCAATATGTCCGCCCTGCGGCAGTTCTGTTTGATAGTAGCGGCGATTTTCCGATTCCAGCTCTGTTACAGACCGCTCCGAGGGGATGGAGAATACCTCATGCAAGACTTCCATTCGCCATTGCATCAATACATTCAGGTCCTGGATCGTGGCCTGCCGGATCTGAATCTCCATTATAATGCCCCCGCTTTCATTACCACCGGCAGTTTCGACACATCCGGCTTACCGTTGACATTCAAAGGAATCTGCTTCATCTTCACAAAGAACTCTGGGATCATAAAGGAAGTCAAATTTTCAGACAGTTCTTTTTTTACTTCCGAGACTTTCAGCTTATTGTCGGAAGGCACCACATAGGCGGTCATATAGGACAGTCCATCCTCGTCTGTAAAAGCCCGGACAATAGCCTGCTGCACATCCTTGCACCGATAGAGCCGGGACTCCACCTCGGCAAGTTCCACCCGCTTGCCGTAAATCATGATCTGGTCGTCCTTGCGGTGCAGGAATGCAATGTTGCCATCCGGCAGGATATAGCCCAAATCGCCGCTGCGGTACATGGTGCTACCGTCCGGCTGCCGCTCAAAAGCTCTGTTTTCCTCGGCATGGTCGCCAATGTAGCCCAGAGTTACACCGCCGCCATAAATGCAAATCTCACCCGTCTGCCCTTTGGCAACCTCGTTGCCAGATTGATCCAGAATCCTGATCTGCGCACCCAGTACAGGATGACCGATGGGATAGGTACCGTCCTCCAACACAGTTCCACTATTGCAACGGTAATAGGAGGCGCAGACCGTTGTCTCGGAGGGGCCGTAGGTGTTGTAAACCTCTGCTTTGTCCAGCAGGTGATCCACATAAACGCCCCGCAACACATCGCCGCCGCTGATAAGCAGCCGCAGAGAGGACGGAATGACAGACAGGTGGTTCATTTCTGCCAGCAGATACGGAAAGCCGCTGATCATAGTCACATGGTGGCGTTCCACAAAAGCCATCAACGCATGGATGTCGGCCTTGTCCTCGTCAGAGGGGATGGCCAGAGCGGCGCCATTCAGCAGGCTGGTGAACACTTCCTCCACAAAGATGTCAAAGGAACAGACGGAATATTGCAGCATGACATCGCCGGGGCCGGGGTGGAACTCATTCGCAAAGGCGCGCACATAGTGGCAGACATTGCGGTTGGTAACACAGACGCCTTTGGGCCGCCCGGTCGTGCCGGAGGTATACAGCACATAGGCGGGGCGTTCCGGGTCCTCCACGGCGTTGCGCTTCCAGGAGGGCGTCTCCACGCCGCAGATCTCACAATCTGTATAGCGGATGGGGAAACTGTTCAGTTTGGGCGCAAAGGCGTGTTCCGTCAGCACAAAATCCACCTGTGCCTCGGTCATCATGTCATGGATGCGCCCGGTGGGAAAATCCGGCTCGGCTGGGACGTATCGGCCGCCGCATTTGAGTACCGCCAGAATCGAGGCAATCATCTCGGTTCGGTGACGCATGACGATGCCGATGCTGTGTACTTCCTGCGGAAAGCTGCACGTGATCATATCCACCATGTTGGACAGCTCTCCAAAAGTCATGGTGCGGTCGTTTTCAATGATAGCCGGGGCATTTTCATGTTCTTTAACTACCTTCTGAAAAAGCGAATAGATCGTATCCATCGTTTTATCTCCTTGTCGGTTTATCTATTTAATATCCAGTGAATGCCAGCCGCTGTGCGCTTGTTGCACGCCTGATAGTGGCTGCCACTGTTCAGTACGAAGGTGGTTTCGATGCCTTTCCCGTGGCACAGTGTTTCTATCTTCTGCGTATTCTGCTGCACAACGTTCAAAATCGGATTATCGGTGGAGCTCTCCTTGTCTCCGAGAGAAAAATACAGACAGTCAGGTTTGCGCTTCATCTCATGGGAGCACACATATTCCATGATGCCCTCAAACCAGAAGGAACCTGACATACTCGCTGCGCGGGCAAACACATCCGTTTGGTAGAGAGCGTAGAGGGCGAACAGCCCGGCCAGCGAGTAACCGGCGAGGCCCCGCCAGGCGGGCGCACCGGGAAGGAGCGCTTCCGCTTCCGGCATAATTTCATCCAGAAGCAGTTTCAGGTAATCATCCGCACCCCCGGTGCAGGGCGTATCGTGTTTAGAGATCGGCCCCATATACCACGGTGTCATGTCATGATCCCATTTCAGCTTACTGACCGCCACCAGACTGAAATCTGGGCAGCCGAGCGCCATCAGGTTTTTATACACACTGTTAACGGCATTGGAAAAGGTGTTGAGATAGATAACTGGGCTGCCCGGCTTTGCGCTTGGGTATATGTCCACTCTTTTTTGTTCTATGGTTAAAGAAGTCACCTTGTTGCCTCCTCTCTTGACGATTCATTGTATAAATATTGTACGGTATCCGAAAACGAAAGCAAGTACGCAGAAAGTTCGTACATAGTATCAAACTACTGACCAAGGCTATAAACAGGAGGAAGTAGCCGTTGGCGATGTTGTCTGTCTATATGTTACGGCCCCGGTTTCCGCTGTTCTATATCGGTGCGAAGCTACAGAAGTCAATATTCCTTACCATTATGATGATGGCAACGTACATATGAACCATGTGATGAGATTGAAAAAGCTGGATCAGTACAACCCGTCTTTTCTCCCGTTTGAGAAGCTGAAAGCCTATGGGATTGGTGCGGTACGTGGGCCACGAAGAATGCCTCACAGTCTGATTTGCGAACTGGAAAGGAATCGGTATGAGCAGTGATATTTGGAATCCCTGGCATGGCTGCCGCAAATACAGTGAGGGCTGTGACCACTGCTATATGTACTATCTGGACAATGAACGGGGCAAATCAGGCGGGGAAATTTATAAAGTCAAGACAAATTCCGATTTGTCGAGTTCAGTATATCACACCAAATGCAAAAAGAGAATATGTACGCCGCCCGCAGGCGGCAAAGATCAGTCCAGTGGAAATTCCAGTTCGGCAAACTCCGCATCGGTCAGCAGTTTCAGCTTTTCGATAACGCCCTCCGACAGTTCCCGCAGGGCAGTTTCATCGGGCATCAGGTAGCACTGCATGAGCCGCAACTCGTGGATAAGCCCCAGCCGGGTGCCGGTGTTGTAGAGCATCATCAGGGTCAATTCCTCGTGGTCAAAGTTCATGTTCATCCCTCGCTTTCCGGCAGACGGTAGGATTGCACTCCGGGGCATCGCACTTTTCCTTGAGATTCATCAGTACCGAATGGCGTTCCGGCTGCTTGTCCAGAAACCCCGGCAGTTCCTTGAAGCCGATGCTGTCCACATAATGCACAGATATCTCGCCATTGCGTTTGAGTGCAATCACATCGCTGACCGACAGGCTGTGCCCCTCAAAATCCTGCGGACGGGAGAGGTTGAACATCTGAAACAGTTCTTCCAGAACCTCGTTG
>NZ_FMFG01000063.1:0-5850 GCF_900066275.1 uncultured Faecalibacterium sp.
AAACGCCGGTCGTGTGCGCCAAGGCACAACGCACATAAGATGCCCCCGGAGAGCCGCAACAAGCTCTCCGGGGGCATTTTTGTTTCGCTATCTTTTCCGCAAGGGAAAAACATGGTATACTGAGAACAGTAACTCAGAATTTATAGAGGTACTTCACTATGGAATACAAACGCTTTGGCGGTAAGCTCCTTGTCCGCATCGACAAAGATGAGGAGATCGGTGAAACAAATTTGATTTTAGGGGGACAAAGATGAGTGATGTAAAAGGAAAGACCGGCGCAGTCCTGAGGGAGACGGCAGTCCTGACCGGGGCGGTGGCGATCATTGCGGCGGGCGTTTTCTTTTTTCTGGTGCCGAGCCATACATCCGTCAGCAGCATTTCCGGCCTTGGCATCGTGCTGTCCAATTTTGTGCCGCTGCCCTTGTCGGTCATTACGATGATCCTGAACGTCGTGCTTCTCATCATCGGGTTCTTTACCTGCGGCAGAGAATTTGGCGCAAAGACCGTATACACCAGTGTGCTGCTGCCGGTGTTTCTGGGGCTGTTTGAAAAGCTGTTCCCGGAGTTCAGCTCGATGACCGGCAGTCAGGAGCTGGACGTGCTGTGCTATATTCTGGTGGTCAGCATCGGGCTGAGTATTTTGTTCAACCGCAATGCATCCTCCGGCGGGCTGGATATCGTGGCAAAGATCATGAACAAGTACCTGCACATGGAATTGGGAAAAGCCATGTCTCTGTCGGGAATGTGTGTGGCGCTTTCCGCGGCCCTGGTCTACGATAAAAAGACCGTGGTGCTGAGTATCCTCGGTACTTACTTCAACGGCATCGTGCTGGACCATTTCATCTTTGATAACAGCATCAAACGCCGCGTCTGCATCATCACCGAAAAAGAGGAGGCGCTGCGTCAGTTCATCCTCCATGACCTGCACAGCGGTGCGACCATGTACGAGGCCATCGGTGCATACAATCTGGAAAAGCACAACGAGATCATTACCATCGTGGACAAGAGCGAATATCAGAAGCTGATGAACTTTATCAACCGGGAAGACCCCAAGGCTTTTGTTACCATTTACAATGTGTCCAGCATGCAGTATCAGCCCAAGATCTGATCGGCGGAGAGCTGCCGCAAAGGGCGGGCCTTTTGCGGCTTGCTCTTTGCCATAGCTGCGTGGTATACTCAAGTCCGGAAAGATCAAAGCGCATGGAGGAAAAAAGCATGCTGACCTATACCTATGTTTCAGAGGGAACGTTTGCCCTGATGGAAAAACCAAAGCCGGTGCTGCAGCACGAGCGGGACGCCATTGTAAAGGTGACCCTTGCCAGCATCTGCTCCAGCGACCTGCACATCAAGCATGGCAGCGTGCCCCGGGCGGTGCCCGGCATCACGGTAGGGCACGAGATGGTGGGCATCGTAGAAGAAGTGGGCAGTGCGGTGACCAATGTGAAACCCGGCGACCGGGTGACGGTGAACGTGGAGACCTTCTGCGGAGAGTGCTTTTTCTGCAAAAAAGGCTTTGTGAACAACTGCACCGATCAAAACGGCGGCTGGGCGCTGGGCTGCCGCATCGACGGCGGGCAGGCCGAGTATGTCCGGGTGCCCTTTGCGGATCAGGGACTGAACAAGATCCCGGACGGCGTTACCGATCGGCAGGCGCTGCTGGTGGGCGATGTGCTGGCCACCGGCTTTTGGGCGGCACGCATTTCGGAGATCACCCCCGAGGATACCGTGCTGATCCTCGGTGCAGGGCCGACCGGCATCTGCACGCTGCTGTGCGTCATGCTGCACAGCCCCAAGCGCATCATCGTTTGTGAAAAGGACGCAAGCCGCCTGCAGTTCATCCGTCGGCACTACCCGCAGGTGCTCACCGTGCAGCCGGAGGACTGCGCCGCCTTTGTGCGTGCCCACAGCGACCACGACGGGGCCGATGTGGTGCTGGAGGTGGCAGGGGCAGACTCCACCTTCCGGCTGGCATGGGAGTGTGCACGGCCCAACGCCGTTGTGACGGTGGTGGCGCTGTACGATAAGGCACAGACCCTGCCGCTGCCGGAAATGTACGGCAAAAACCTCACCTTTAAGACCGGCGGCGTGGACGGCTGCGATTGTGAAGAAACGCTGCGTCTCATCGCAGAAGGCAAGATCGATACCGAACCGCTCATCACCCACACCTACCCCCTGCGCCGGATCGCAGAGGGCTACGAGCTGTTTGAAAAGAAACGGGACGGCGTGATCAAGGTGGCAGTGGAGTGCTGACGGTCTGCGCCAAGACACAACGCACATAAAGTGGCCCCGGAGAGCTGTAACAAGCCCTCCGGGGCCATTTTTGTTTCCCGACATCTTTTCCGCAGCGGCAAGGCGTGGTAGAATAAGGGCAGAACCAATCCACAGGTGAGAAAATCGAACTTCAGAGAGAGGAGATGTTTCTATGCAGTCCGATGAACTGAAACGCCGGATCTCGGCAGGCAGAGGAGATGCTTTGGCTGATCTGGTTTTGAAAAATGCCAGAATTGTCAATGTGTTTACCGATGAGATCGACACCGCTGATATTGCCATCAGCGGAAATTCGATCGTGGGCGTGGGCACGTATCATGGCCGGAAAGAAGTTGATCTGCACGGCAAATATGTCTGCCCGGGCCTGATCGATGGGCATATCCACATCGAAAGCTCCATGCTCTGTGGTCCGGCTTTCGAGCAGGCAGTGCTGCCCCACGGTACCACTGCGGTGGTCACAGACCCACACGAGATCTCGAACGTTGCGGGGCTGGAAGGCTTGGATTTTATGCTGGAAACGACAAAAAATCTGACCCTTTCGGTTTATTTCATGCTGCCCTCCTGTGTTCCGGCTACGGATCTGGATGAATCCGGCGCGGTGCTGAACGCAGAACAGCTCCGGCCTTACTACGGCGATCCCCGCGTGCTGGGGCTTGCGGAACTGATGAACGCCTATGGAACGGTGCGCTGTGACCCGAAGATCCTGCAGAAGATCCGCGACTGCACCGAAGCAGAAAAGATCGTGGATGGCCATGCACCGCTTTTGAGCGCTAAGGACCTGAATGCTTATATTGCGGCAGGCGTTCAGTCCGATCACGAGTGCTCCAACATCGAGGAAGCCATGGAAAAACTCCGGCTCGGACAATACATCATGATCCGGGAAGGAACGGCTGCCAAAAATATGGAGGCCCTGATGCCGCTGTTCCGGGAGCCCTATTGCAGCCGCTGTATGCTGGTGACAGATGATAAGCACCCCGGTGACCTGCTGGACAGCGGACACATCGATTCCAACATCCGTAAAGCGATCCGGTTGGGGGCGGACCCGGCAGTGGCCGTCAAAATGGCAACGCTGGTCCCGGCACAGTATTTTGGGTTCAAGCAGCGCGGTGCCGTAGCACCGGGGTACCGGGCAGATCTGGTTGTGGTTTCTGATCTGGAATCCTTTATGGTCGAACAGGTTTACAAGAATGGCACGCTGGTGGCCGAGCACGGAAAAACGCTGAAACCCGCACCGCTTGACATCGACCGTGTGAGATTTTCCCACGTTATGGATTCCTTTGATCTGGATGAGATCACACTGCAGGACCTGGAACTTCGGGAAAGCGGGGAGCAGGAGCGTGTCATCTGCCTGAACCGGGGCGAGTTGCTTACGGAGGAAAAAATCATCCCGTTCCAACGGCATCCGGGCAAAGCTCCCGGTGTGGACCCGGAACACAACATCGTAAAACTGGCCGTTTTTGAGCGGCATCATCACTCCGGCCATGTGGGTATTGGCTTTTTAGGAAACTTCAGCCTGAAATGCGGAGCCGTTGCATCGAGCATCGCACATGATTCCCATAACCTGATCGTGGCAGGGGACAACGATACCGATATGATGCTGGCCGGCAACACTGTGCGGAAAAACAAAGGCGGACTTGCGTTTGTGGCAGATGGACAGGTCGTGGCAGAACTTGCGCTTCCGGTGGCCGGATTGATGAGCACCGAAAGCGCAGAGAGCGTTGCGGCGAAAATGCAGGCGCTGAACGATGCCCTCAAGGCACATGGTGTAGCGGAAGACATCGGCATCTTTATGACCCTCGCCTTCGTCAGCCTTCCGGTCATTCCCAAACTCAGACTGAATACATACGGCATCATCGATGTAGCGCAGCAGAAAGTCGTTCCGGCTGTTTTTTAATAGGCGATAACAAAAATACTGCCGGAGATCGACCTGAATGGTCCGTCTCCGGCAACAGAACAGTTCGTTCCTACTCTTAGAAGCGAGCCACATCAAGAGAAAAATTGACGGAAATTCTTATTTGATAAATCGGAATTTGTAGAGGGGTGTGATTATATGAAAAACAATAGCCCACAAAAGCAGGCTGCCATTTCTTGGATCATTTTGATGATAGGAATATTGCTCGCAGTAATAGGAGCAATGACGGCAAAGGAGTACAGAGTAAACCTATGCCTGCTAATCGGTGCAATGGTTGTTGTTGGTGGTATTGTATATCATCTCACCATGATGAAATGTCCTTATTGCGGTTGCTCGCTTGTTGGTTATAGGCCGATCCCTAAAGAATGTCCAAAGTGTCATAAAAGATTTGAAGAATAAGTTCGCGTTTATCAAGGTGAACATTTAAGTATTAAAAACGGGAGTGAAAACAAATGATGACCATTGCACAGATCATGGAAAAGATGATCGCCTTTTCCGAAGGGAATATCCATGACATCACGCACCTGAGCTGTGTGTGGACCTATGCCAAAACCATTGGTGAGCTGGAGGGGCTGGACGCAGACACGCAGTTTATTCTGGAGGTGGCGGCCATCACCCACGATATCGCCTGCCCGCTCTGCCGCAAAAAATACGGCAACACCAATGGTAAATATCAGGAGCAGGAGGGTGCCCCGCTGGTGCGGGAGTTCTTGGCGGATACCGGCATGACAGCGGCACAGATCGACCGGGTGGCCTATCTGGTAGGGCACCACCATAGTCCGGCGCAGATCGACGGCATTGACTATCAGATTCTGATTGAGGCGGATTATATCGTCAATGCGTCCGAAAGCGGGTACGGTCAGCAGGCAATCCGAACCTTTATGGAACATACGATGAAAACGGCAGCAGGTATCCGGCTGACGAAAACAGTGTTTGGAGTGTAAAAATGATTGGGCTGCATTTTGTCAAGATAAAAAATCAAGATGCTGCTGCAAATTTAAAAATTGCCAGCTTTCGCTTCTTTTTGGATGATTTTTCGCATTTGAGTATCCAATGTGCTCGTTGCATTCGGATTGAAAAAGATGTTGACGTTGTAAGTTGTGTTTCTGACTCGCATGGTCAACAGTCCGTCAGCGGGGCGATGTTCGGTCAGAGTGATAGTTTTGCTCATTTGTGCTTCTCCTTTTACAATGTGTGTTCAGTTGCCTTTTGCTGGGGCTGTAATTTTTTCTGTCCAAGCGCTGCCTTGCTATCGTTCAACTTTTTCAGCACCGATTCCTTCTCCGGGATCTTGCCGTCCGGTGCGGAAAGCTGTTGCTTATTCAGCACCATGTCGATATACTTGCGGATATTTTTCAGGGCAGAGACGTCCGGTTGCAAGGCTTCCAGTTTGGTACGCAGTTCTGCGCTGCCAGATTGCAGCGCAGAAAATTCGGCATCCAATGCCGAAAAATCTACCGCTGTGCTGCCGTTCAGTTTCATCAGAGTGCGGACAGCTTTATTAAAGGTGTCCAGCTCCTCTTTGTGCTGGGCGGCATAAGCGTCCTTGGTCAACTTGAAGTTCTTCTTGATAAAGGTGTCGTGGATGGGCTTCAGCTTGGCATGGGCGGCGGCAGCATCCTTGATCTGGGCGATTGCCCGCATACGGTTTTCGTTCTGCTTCAACTGCC
>NZ_FMFG01000014.1:0-61058 GCF_900066275.1 uncultured Faecalibacterium sp.
GCACGATCCCTGACCCCATGTTACGGCAGCCTGCCCCGAAGGCGGGGCGGGCTGCCGCTTTTTATCAAAGACAAAAGGAGAGACCGCAATGGGCGAACAAAAAACAACGGCGTCGAGTGTGAACCGCGCCAAAACCTACCAGCTGGTGCTGTTTCCGCTGAACAACGGCGCAACGAACGTGTACTATGTGCTGGTGCTTTCCTACATCGCCACCTTCGGCAGCAAAGTGCTGGCCCTGAGCATGCTGTTTGCTTCGGTGATGGTCACCGGCATGCGTCTGTTCGATGCCGTCACCGACCCCATCATTGGTGCCCTCATGGACCGCACCAACGGCAGGTTCGGCAAGTTCCGGCCCTTCATGGTCATCGGCAACCTCATCATGGCAGCAAGCATTCTGGTGCTGTACTGCCTCACCCCGCTCATCCCCGCCAGTGCCATGGGGCTGCGCTACGCTGCGTTCGTTGCCCTGTATGCCGTGTGGGTCATCGGCTACACCTTCCAGACCAGCTGCACCCGCTCCGGCCAGACCGTGCTGACCAATGACCCCAAGCAGCGCCCCCTGTTTACCATCTTCAACACGGTGGGCAGCCTGCTGGGCATGGGTGCCATGCAGTTCTTTGCCCCCATCCTTGCCAAGAACTATGAGGGCGGCTACGCTTCCGCCGGGTTCTTCCGCACGCTGGCTCCGGTGGGCATCGTCATCTCCATCCTGCTCACCCTGCTGGCTGTCATCGGCATCTGGGAGAAGGACCAGCCCAAGTACTTTGGCATCGGCGGCGAAAAGACTGAGAAGATCAAAGTGAGCGAGTACATCCAGATCATCAAGAACAACGACCCCATGCAGCGGCTGATGGTGGCCGGTGCGGGCTGCAAGCTGGCACTTTCCATCGCCACCAACACCACCGTGCTGTGCATGCTGTACGGCTGCATGATGGGCAACTACGACGGCCTGTACCTGCCCATGATGGTGCTGGGCTATGTGTTCAGCGTGCCCTTCTTCCTGCTCACCGTCCGCACCAGCCAGAAGGAGGGCCAGAAGGCCAGCCTGATGAAGTACGTCAGCGTGGCGCTGGTGTGCTATGTGGGCGTGCTGGTGCTGCTGCTGCTCTGGGGCCGCGGCGATGCCTTCACCCTGTCCATTCTGGGTGAGAACGGCCTTTCCATCAATCTGTACACCATCCTGTTCATCGCTTTCTTCGGCATCGGCTACGGTGCTTACTACGCCACCGCCGATATGCCCATCCCCATGGTGGCCGACTGCTCCGACTACGAGACCTACCGCAGCGGCAAGTATATCCCCGGCATCATGGGCACCCTGTTCAGTCTGGTGGACAAGCTGGTGTCCAGCCTGTCCGCTACCGTAGTGGGCATTGCGGTCAGCTTTGTGGGCCTGCAGAGCCTGCCCACCCAGTATGATCCCTACACCCCGGGCATGAACTGGGTGGTCATCGTGCTGTTCTGCATCATTCCCATGGTGGCATGGGCGGCTACCCTCATCGCTATGAAGGGCTACACCCTGACCGGTGCCAAGATGAAGGAGATTCAGGCTGTCAACGCCTGCCGCCGCGATGCAGTGGCTAAGGGCATGAAGCTGGAAGAAGCCATGGACAAGTGGCAGACCATGGATCAGCTGCCGGCGGAATACCGGAGCTGAGACGCTGTATGGAACTGAATACCGATCTCACCGGCGCAAGCGGCACTCTGCTGCCCACGCAGGGGGTCTGGCGTTCGAGTTCCTAATTCTCCACCACAAAAAATCCTCAGACATTCGTCTGGGGACTTTTTTCGTGGTGGGCGGTACAGGACTCGAACAATTTCTCCCCGGATACAGGCAGAAAACGAACAAAGGCAGGGTACCACCATGAGGGTGGTATCCTGCCTTTTGAATCTTTGTGTGGAAAACCTGCTTACAGCAGCGGGATGCCTGCCTTGGCGCAGGCTTCGCGGGTGGCTGCGTCCCAGACGCTGGCCTGCACTTCGCCAATGTGGGCGCTGCCCAGCAGCAGCATGCACAGGCGGCTCTGGCCGATGCCGCCGCCGATGGAGTAAGGCAGCTCACCGTTCAGTACGGCCTTGTGGAAGGGCAGGGCGCGGCGGTCGTCGCAGCCAGCCATGGTCAGCTGCTTGTCCATGCTTTCAGGGCTGACGCGGATGCCCATGCTGCTCAGCTCATAGCTGCACTGCAGCGGGTCGTTCCAGAACAGCAGATCGCCGTTCAGATCCCAGTCGTCATAGTCGGGGGCACGGCCATCATGGGGCTTACCGCTCTTCAGCGGAGCGCCGATCTTCATCAGGAAGGTGGTGCCGTGCTCCTTCACAAAGGCGTTCTCACGCTCCTTCGGGGTCAGGTCCGGGTACTGATCCTCCAGTTCCTGCGTGGTGATGAAGGTGACGTTGGGGCTGTGCAGCGGCAGCTCCTGCAGCTGGGGGAACATGGCGTGCAGGTTCATCTCGGTGGCGCAGACAGCGGACACGATGGAGCGCACCACGCTCTTGAGGTAAGCCTCGTTGCGGTCTTCCAGACGGATCACCTTTTCCCAGTCCCACTGATCCACATAGATGGAGTGCAGGTTGTCCAGATCTTCGTCGCGGCGGATCGCGTTCATATCGCAGTACAGGCCCTTGCCCACACGGAAATCGTAGTCCTTCAGGGCCTTGCGCTTCCACTTTGCCAGTGACTGCACCACCTGTGCCTCAATGCCGCTTTCCTTGATATCAAAGGTGACCTTGCGCTCGACACCGTTCAGGTCGTCGTTCAAACCGGTGGATGCTTCCAGAAACAGCGGAGCAGACACGCGGTACAGGTTCAGTGTGGCGCACAGGGTGTCGGCAAACAGACGTTTGACCGTACCAATGGCGCGCTGCGTGTCGTACAGGTTCAGCGCGGGCGTATAGTTTGCCGGGATGATGGTTTTGCTCATAACAAAAAACCCCTCTTCTGTTGGATTCTGGCCCTGATTTCCCAGTACAGGGCACGGCTTTTAAACCGAAAAATACTGGTTTCATTATGGCATATTTTTTTAAGAAAGTAAAGTGAGAAGGCAAAAAAAGAGACCGCCGGTAAGGCAGTCCCGTTTCCGCAGTGAGAAGGGCGGCTTTGCATCAGCCGAAAAGCCCCTTCAGCAGGATCAGCAGCACTTTTACAAAATCGCCGGTGCCCAGCAGCTTGTACAGAGAGATCAGAGTAGATAACATGAATGTTTTGCTCCTTTTTTTGCAATTTCGGGCCAAAATGCCCGGCATGCATGGAATACGGCTGGGCAGAGCAGCGGATTGCAGGAAAAAATTGGGAGAAAACAAAACGGCACCCGTGCCGCTGCAAAAGCAGTACGGGTGCCGGAAGATCAATTGGTTTTCAACAGCTTCAGCGCTTTACGTTGAAAGCTGCCATGCCGGGGTAAACGGCGCTGCCGCCCAGCTGCTCCTCAATGCGCAGCAGCTGGTTGTACTTTGCAACACGCTCGGTACGGCTGGGAGCACCGGTCTTGATCTGGCAGGTGTTCAGCGCCACGGCCAGATCGGCAATGGTGGTGTCCTCGGTCTCGCCGGAGCGGTGAGAGCTGATGGCGGTGTAACCGGCCTTGTGGGCCATCTTGATGGCCTCCAGCGTCTCGGAAACAGAACCGATCTGGTTCAGCTTGATCAGGATCGCGTTGCCTGCACCCAGCCCGATGCCCTTGGCCAGACGCTCGGTGTTGGTCACAAAGAGGTCGTCGCCCACCAGCTGGACCTTGCCGCCCAACTCGCGGGTCATCTCCTGCCAGCCCTCCCAGTCCTCTTCATCCAGGCCGTCCTCGATGGAGATGATGGGGTACTTTTCCACCAGACTCTTCCAGTGTGCGATCAGCTCGCTGGAGGTGAACTCGGTGCCGGCCTTGGGCAGCTTGTAGAAGCCCTTGCCCTTGGGGCTCTTCCACTCGGAGGACGCGGCATCCATAGCCAGCATGAAGTCCTTGCCGGGCACGTAACCGGCCTTTTCGATGGCGGCCAGAATGGTCTCAATGGTCTCCTCGTCGCTGGACAGGTTGGGGGCAAAGCCGCCCTCATCGCCCACGGAGGTAGCCAGCCCCTTGGCCTTCAGGATGGAAGCCAGAGCGTGGAATACCTCCGCGCACCAGCGCAAAGCTTCCTTGAAGGAGGGCGCGCCCACGGGCATGATCATGAACTCCTGCGTATCCACGGTGTTGGTGGCGTGTGCGCCGCCGTTCAGAATGTTCATCATGGGCACGGGCAGGCGGTTGCCGTTTACGCCGCCCAGAAAGCGGTACAGCGGCATATCCAGAGAAGCAGCGGCTGCACGGCAGGCGGCAATGGACACGGCCAGAATGGCGTTTGCGCCCAGATTGGATTTATCTTTGGTGCCGTCGGCCTTGATCATGGCAGAGTCGATGGCGTAGATGTCGGAGGCATCCATGCCCACAACAGCATCAGCAATGACGGTGTTGATGTTCTCAACAGCCTTGGTCACGCCCTTGCCCAGATAGCGGCCCTTGTCGCCGTCCCGCAGCTCCAGAGCTTCAAACTCACCAGTGGATGCGCCGGAAGGTGCGCAGCCGCGTGCCACAGTGCCGTCGGCCAGCGTGATCTCCGCTTCCACGGTGGGGTTGCCGCGGGAGTCCAGAATTTCGCGGCCTACAACAGATTCAATTTCCAGATAGTTCATCTTGAAAACCTCCTGAATATCATTTCCATCCCTGTGCTGCCCGGGGCGGGCAGACGGGTGACGGCCAATTATGATAGTTATGTCTAACTAACCAATAGTATCCTACCACGCTTTCCGGCCCGGTGCAAGAGCCGATGCGCATGTTTGTGGATGTAAACTTTTTAAGGGGCAAAAAAACGGCAGCTGATGGGGCAGAACATTCCGGCAAAGCAGGAAACAGCTGGTCTTTACAGTCTGCCCACTGGCAGCAGCGGGGATGCGTCATGCCTATCATGTTAATTTCATATGGCAGATATACTAAAATTTTTCTTTACTTTTTGTCAGGATGACTCTATACTGTTTTTGGTTCTAATATGTTTCTTTATGGTAGATAGAGGAGGATTTTCTATATGAATAAGGATCTGACGGTCGGCAAGCCGTCACAGGTTTTGTGGCAGTTCTGCCTGCCCATGTTCGGCAGCATCATCTTCCAGCAGCTGTACAACATTGCCGACAGCCTTGTTGCAGGCAAGTTCATCGGCGAGAATGCACTGGCTGCTGTGGGCAACAGCTACGAGATCACCCTGATCTTCATTGCATTTGCCTTTGGCTGCAACATTGGCTGCTCGGTCATCGTGTCCCGCTACTTTGGCGCAAAGGACTACGATGAGATGAAGACTTCGGTCTACACTTCCCTGATCGGCTCTGCCGTGCTGTGCGCCGTGCTGATGCTGATCGGCCTTGTGGGCTGCCACAGCCTGCTGGAGCTCATCAACACCCCGGAGGAGATCCTTGCGGATTCTTCGCTGTATCTGGATATCTACGTGCTGGGCCTGCCCTTCATGTTCTTCTACAACATCGCCACCGGCATCTTCTCCGCTCTGGGCGACAGCAAAACGCCCTTCTATTTTCTGGCAGTCTCGTCCCTGTCCAACATCGGCGTGGACATCCTGTTCGTGGCCGGTCTCAAGATGGGCGTAGCCGGTGTGGCATGGGCCACCTTCCTGTGCCAGGGCGTGAGCTGCGTGCTGGCCATGGTGGTGGTGTTCCGCCGCATCAGCGCCTTCAAATCCAAGAACAAGGTCGTGCTCTTCTCCTGGAACATGCTGGGCAAGGTAGCCATGGTCGCCATCCCCAGCATTCTGCAGCAGAGCTTCGTCTCTGTGGGCAACATCATCCTGCAGAGCGTCATCAACACCTTTGGTGCCAGCGTCATTGCAGGCTACTCTGCAGCCGTCAAGCTGAACAACATGGTCATCACTTCCTTTACCACGCTGGGCAACGGCATCTCCAACTACACCTCCCAGAACATGGGCGCGGGCAAGATGGACCGTGTGCACAAGGGCTTTGGCGCAGGCCGCAATCTGGTGTGGATCATCTGCGTGCCCATCGTGCTCCTGTACTTCTTCTTCGGCCGCTTCCTGCTGCTGCTGTTCATGAATGACCCGCAGGGTCCGGCCATCGACACCGGTATGCTGTTCCTGCGCATCCTGTCTCCCTTCTATTTTGTGGTGTCGCTCAAGCTGGTCACTGACGGCATCCTGCGCGGCTGCGGCATGATGGTGCGCTTTATGATCGCCACCTTCTCCGACCTGATCCTGCGCGTGGGCATCGCCATTGTGCTGAGCAGCACTGCTCTGGGCAGCACGGGCATCTGGATGGCATGGCCCGTGGGCTGGTGCATCGGCACCGGCCTGTCGCTGGTGTTCTACTTCACCGCTATCCGCAAGATCCTTGCAGAGTCTCCGGCCAAAGCGGAAGCAGAGGGCAAAGCTGCCGAGGCACGTGCAGAGGCCGAGTTCGCCGCAGATGCCGAAATGGAGACCCTGTAACCCTTTTGCAACTTGTGAATTGTGTTCACCTGACACACAAACAAAATGAAGCAATTGAAATAGTGCACAAAACAGACCCACTGCTTTTGGCTATTTTGGCAACAAAGTCCACAAAATGCCCCTGAAAGTATGGACGGTTTGTGAATTGCGGATTTTGGTTCACAGGTCTATAATATTGATAACGAAGCAAGGTCGCTTTGAGGGAAAGAGGGCCTTGCTTCCGTTTTTATACTGAAGCACGAATGCTCCTAAGGAGGATATTCACTATGAAAAAGATGATTTCTCGTCGTAATTTCTTGGCCGCTGCAGGTGTTGTTGCTGCAGCCGGCGTTCTGACTGCATGCGGCGGTTCTTCCAACAGCACTGCTGCTTCCGCCTCTACCGCAGCTTCTGGTGCCGCTGCTTCCGGCGACACCATCAAGGTGGGCGTTCTTGGACCTCTGACCGGTGATGTTTCCGTTTACGGTCAGGCCGTTGTCAACGGCGCTACCCTGTACCTGAAGCAGGTCAACGAAAAGGGCGGCATCAACGGCAAGCAGCTGGAGATCATCGCCATGGATGAGCAGGGCGATGCAACTCAGGCTGTTACCTGCTTCACCAAGATGTGCGATCAGGGCATCACCGCTCTGGTGGGCGATGTTACCACCACCCCGACTCTGGCAATTGCTGCCGAGAGCGCAGACTACAACATGCCCATGGTCACCGCTTCCGCTACCGCTGAGGCTGTCACCTACGATGCCGAGACCGACACCGTGAACGAGAATGTGTTCCGCGCAACCTTCACCGACCCGTTCCAGGGCATCAAGATGGCTGACTACGCTTACCAGCGGTTGGGCTACACCAAGGCAGCCGTCATCTTCCAGAAGGGCGCTGACTACAACGAGGGTCTGGCAGAGAACTTCGTCAACGAGTTCGAGAGCCTGGGCGGCACCATCGTCGATCAGGAGACCTACTCTGAGGGCGATGTGGACTACAAGACCCAGCTGACCACCATTCTGGGCAAGGCTCCCGAAGTGGTGTTCTGCCCCAACTACTATCAGGAAGTCGGTCAGATCCTGGCTCAGGCTGAGAGCATCGGTCTGGCAGTTCCCTTCCTGGGCGGCGACGGCTGGGATGGTCTGGAAGGCTACGCAACGGCCGACCAGCTGAAGGATGCCTACTTCTGCGCAAACTACGCAAAGGGCTCCAACCCCGACTTTGAGAATGCCTACAAGGCTGAGTACGGTGAGGAGTACCCCAACGGCTTCGCTCCGCTGGGCTACGATGCTGCCATGACCGTTGTCTATGGCATTCAGGCTGCTGAGGATGCCGGTCTGGCTGCTGGCGATGACGACTACAAGCAGGCCGTCATCGATGCTATCGCAGGCGGCACCATCGATGGCATCACCGGCACCTTCACCTTCGATGAGCACCACAACCCCGTCAAGCAGACCGCTATCCTGTGCTTCGACGGTGCAACCCCCGTTCTGAAGGAAATGTTCTGATCTGCTTTGATCCTGCGCACCGGTGTGCGGCATAAAGGCAGCACTCAGAAATAAAAGACCCATTGCGGAGACCGCCGGAACAGGTTTTGCTCGGCCGTCTCCGCTTTTTTGGTAAAAAAGTGCATTCCCCAAAAGGCGTGCAAACGCCGCAAAGAAAGGAAGTATCAGTCCATGACAGTGTTTTTTAGCCAGCTGATCAACGGCTTGTCCCTTGGCAGCATCTATGCACTGATCGCACTGGGTTACAGCATGGTGTACGGCATCATCCTGCTGCTGAACTTTGCCCATGGCGATGTCATTATGGTTGGTGCGTACATGTCCTGGTTCGTGATGAATCAGCTGGGCCTTGGCCCGGTCACTGCTGTGTGCGCCACCATCATCACCTGCACGCTGCTGGGCGTTGTGATCGAGAAGATCGCCTACACCCCGCTGCGCAACGCACCCCGTATCTCCCTGCTGATCACGGCAATCGGCGTGTCCTTCTTCCTGGAGTACACTGCAGAGCTGATCCTTGGTTCCGGTGCAAAGGTCATTCCGGCCTACTACACCAACCAGACCTTCCACATCGGCTCTGTGCCGCTGGGCCTCACCTCTGTCATCACCCTGCTGGTCACGGTGCTGTCCATGCTGGTGCTCACCTTCCTTGTGCAGAAGACCAAGCTCGGCAAGGCCATGCGTGCCGTGTCTGAGGATATGGACGCTGCCCGTCTGATGGGCATTAACGTCAACAGCACCATTTCCTTTACCTTTGCGGTGGGCTCCGCACTGGCCGGTATCGGCTCGGTGCTGTACTGCTGCAGCTACCCGCAGGCGACCCCCACCATGGGCTCCATGCTGGGCCTGAAGGCCTTCGTTGCAGCCGTTCTGGGCGGCATCGGCTCCATTCCCGGTGCCATGATCGGCGGCATCGCCATCGGCCTGTGCGAGTGCTTTGTTTCCGCCATCGGCCTTTCCGCATGGAAGGATGCCGTCACGTTTGCGATCCTGATCATCGTGCTGCTGGTCAAGCCCACCGGCTTCCTTGGCCGCAAGGTTCAGGAAAAGGTGTAAGGAGGGCATGAAGATGAATACCAAACGCAAAACGCTCAAAATGCCCGTGCGCTACCTGATGAACGCCGTGCTGGTGGCTCTGCTGTTCGTGGGCCTGTCCTTCCTCACCCAGAACGTGCTGTCCACCTACCAGAACAAGGTGCTTCTCACCGTGGGCATCAACATCATTCTGGCTGTCTCGCTGAACGTTGCCACCGGTTATCTGGGCCAGCTGCCGCTGGGCCACGCCGGTTTCATGGCCGTGGGTGCTTACACCTGCGCCCTGTTCACGAAATACAGCAATCTGCCCTCCGGTGTTGCTTTTGTCGTGGGTCTGGTGCTGGCCTGCATCGTGGCGGGCCTGTTCGGCGTGCTGATCGGCATTCCTGCTCTGCGCCTGACCGGTGATTATCTGGCCATCCTGACGCTGGGCTTTGGCGAGATCATCCGCATCACCCTGAACAACATCGATGATGTGCTGGGCTTCAAGCTGTTCTACGGTGCCAAGGGCCTGAAGAACATCCCCAAGTATTCCAACTTCGCCAATGTGTTCATCTGCGTGGTCATTACCTGCTTTGCCATCCACGCCATGATGAAGAGCCGCCACGGCCGTGCCGTGCTGGCCATCCGCGATAACGAGATCGCTGCCGAAAGCTGCGGCATCCAGACTACCTATTATAAGGTCATGGCCTTTGCATTCTCCGCCGCCTTTGCCGGTCTGGCCGGCGGCCTGTACGCCTGCTATCTGGGCGTTCTGGACCCCTCCACCTTCGGCTTCATGAAGTCCATCGAAATTCTGGTCATGGTGGTTCTGGGCGGCATGGGCTCCATGCTGGGCTCTATCCTGTCCGCGACCGTGCTTACCATCCTGCCCGAGGCGACCCGCAGCTTTGACAGCTACCGCATGGTAGTCTACTCGCTGGTGCTGGTCCTCATGATGATCTTCCGTCCGGGCGGCCTGCTTGGCAGCTACGACTTCTCCATGAGCCGCATTGTGGAAAAGATCATGAACGGCGAACTGTTCCAGAAGAAAGCAAAGGAGGGCAAAGACCATGAGTGAATACCAGACTAAGCTGCACAGTGTGCCCTCTGGCGGCTTTTTGACCGACCGCGACATGGACAAAAAGCCCATTCTGGACGTGCGTGAGCTGGGCATCGACTTCGGCGGTCTGACCGCCGTGGATGGCTTCAACCTGATGATCGGCCGCAACGAGATCACCGGTCTGATTGGCCCCAACGGCGCCGGTAAGACCACCGTGTTCAACCTGCTGACCAACGTCTACCAGCCCACCCGCGGCTCCATCCTGATCGATGGTATGCCCACCGCCGGCAAAAAGACCTATCAGGTCAACCGCATGGGCGTGGCCCGTACCTTCCAGAACATCCGCCTGTTCAAGGAACTGAGCGTGATCGATAACATCAAGGTGGGCCTGCACGAGTCCATGAAGTACAATCTGGCATCTTCGCTGATCCGCCTGCCCAACTACTGGAAGGAAGAGAAGAAGTGCACCGAGCGTGCTCTGGAGCTGCTGGATATCTTCCACATGGCAGACCTCGCCAATGTGCAGGCAGGCAGCCTGCCCTACGGCGCACAGCGCCGTCTGGAGATCATGCGTGCACTGGCCACCAGCCCGAAGCTGCTGCTGCTGGACGAGCCTGCTGCCGGTATGAATCCCTCCGAGACTGCAGAGCTGACCGAAACCATCCGCCGCATCCGCGACGAGTTCAACATCGCCGTGCTGCTGATCGAGCATGATATGAGCCTGGTCATGGGCATCTGCGAGGGCATTGCCGTGCTGAACTTCGGCCGCATCATCGCCAAGGGCACGCCGGATGAGATCCGCAGCAACCCGCAGGTCATCGAAGCCTATCTGGGCAAGAAGGAGGGCTAAGCCATGGCTGATACGTTACTGAAAGTTGATAACATCAACGTCTATTACGGCAACATCCACGCCGTCAAGGACATCTCCTTCGAGGTGAATCAGGGCGAGATCGTCACCCTGATCGGTGCCAACGGTGCTGGCAAATCCACCACCCTGAAGACCATTTCCGGCCTGCTGAAGCCCAAGACCGGCGACATCCTGTACAAGGGCAGCAGCATCAAGGGCATGCGCGCCCACAAGATTGTGGAAGCGGGCCTTGCCCATGTGCCGGAAGGCCGCCATGTGTTCCTGCACATGACCGTGGAAGAAAATCTGGACATGGGTGCATACACCCAGCCTGCTTCCACCATTGCACCCAACAAGGAAAAGGTGTTTGAGCTGTTCCCCCGCCTGAAGGAGCGCCGCAAGCAGCTGGCCGGTACCATGTCCGGCGGCGAGCAGCAGATGCTGGCTATGGGCCGTGCACTGATGAGCAACGCTTCCATGCTGATGCTGGACGAGCCTTCCATGGGCCTTTCGCCGCTGCTGGTGCAGGAGATCTTCGACATCATCCAGAACGTGCACAAGGAAGGCATGACCATCCTGCTGGTAGAGCAGAACGCACAGATGGCTCTTTCCGTGGCAGACCGTGCCTACGTCCTTGAGACGGGCCGTGTGGTCATGGAGGGCACTGGTGCCGAACTGCTGACCAACGAGCGCGTGCGCAGCGCATATCTGGGCGGCTAAGCAAAAAATCGTATCAAAAAAGGGGCTGTTGCACATGCAACAGCCCCTTTTTGCAGTATTAGTTATGCCAGCAGAGACATGATATTTGCGGTGATCAGGCCGCCTGCCGTGCCAATGACGTAGCCCATCAGAGCCATCAGAACGCCAACAGGCACCAGAGCGCCGCTGTAGGCACCGGCCAGAATGGGAGCGGATGCGGAACCGCCGATGTTTGCCAGAGATGCAACACCGCAGGTGAACATATCCAGATGGAAGATCTTTGCCAGCAGCACCAGAATGATGCCGTGGATGGCCAGGATCATAAAGCCAGCCAGGATCCATGCGGGTGCATCGGTCAGCTCCAGGAAGCTTGCGCGGGAGGCAAGCAATGCCACCACGGAGTACAACAGCAGGTTGGACAGCTCGGTGCTGCCTGCCATGCGGCCCACGGGGGTGACAGCGCCGATCAGGCCGGACAACGTGATGAGCAGGACGGTCCAGGTGGCCTTGTCCAGGAAGGGCATTGCGCCGTTCAGGGCTGCGCCGATATCCTGACCGAAGGCGGAGATCACCAGAGCCAGACCCAGCAGGAAGATCAGGTTGACAAAGCTGGCCTTATCCTCGTTGCCCTTTGCGTCCTCTTCCAGACGGCGGGACACTTCATCCAGCGTGGTGGTGTCGGCCTTGACCCACTTGTTGAACTTGGGAGCAAGGTTGATGGCCCACAGCAGGAACATGACCCAGATGGAGTAGTCGATGGAGTCCACCACCAGTGCGTAGGCCATGTCAGCTTCGCCGATGTCCAGCGCAGCCTGCACGGCGATCATGTTGCCGGAGCCGCCCATCCAGCTGCCGCACAGAGCGCCCAGTGCCTTCCATGCTTCGGAGCCAAGGGGCCCCTTCATGATGGCGAAGGTGGCAATGAAGGCCAACGAGATGGAGACGGAAGCGGCAAAGAAGCCGCCCAGCATCTTGGGACCCAGCTTGATGATCTTGCGGATGTCGCAGCGCAGCAGCATCAGGAAGATCATTGCATACAGCAGGTTGTTTTTCAGCACGGAGTAGGCAGGCTTGGTGGCCTCCATGTCCCATGCACCCAGCGTGCAGAGAATCATGGTAATGAGGTACAGCAGAACGATAGGTGGTGCATAGTCGAAGAATTTCGACTTCGTGTAGCGTTGCAGCCACACCAGCAGTGCGGCAATGAACACCAGCACGGCGATGTAGGTGAAACCGTTTGTGATCATGAACCCAATTCCCTTTCTTTTTGTGCAATTTTTTGCGGACAATTGTCTTTACAATATCGACAACTTCGTATACAATACTACCATAGATTTCATAATCTGGCAATATTTTTTTATCGAAAGGGGTAGGTTTTGCATGAAAATTACGGAAGTACGTCTCGGTCTGATCTCCGTGCCGCTGCGCGTGCCTTTTAAGACGGCTCTGCGCTCGGTCAGCAGCGTGGAGGATGTGATCGTAGAGATCCACACCGACACCGGCGCTGTGGGTTATGGTGAGGCACCTCCCACCGGTGTGATCACCGGCGACACCACCGGTGCCATCATCGGTGCCATCCGCGACCATATCGCAAAGACCATCATCGGCCGCGATGTGGACGACTTTGAAGACCTGATGATCGCACTGAATGCCTGCATCCAGAAGAACACCAGCGCCAAGGCTGCTGTGGATATGGCCCTGTGGGATCTGTACGGCCAGCTGTACAAAATCCCTGTGTACAAGCTGATGGGCGGCGCAAAGAAGTCCATCGTCACCGACATCACCATCAGCGTCAACGACCCCGAAGAGATGGTGCGCGATGCCCTGAACGCCATTGACCGCGGCTATAACTGCCTGAAGGTCAAGGTGGGCAAGGAGCCGGAAAAGGATATTGCACGCCTGAGCGCCATCCGCGGTGCTGTGCCCAAGGAGACCTGCATCCGCATCGATGCAAATCAGGGCTGGACCCCCAAGGAAGCCGTGCGCATCCTGAACGGAATGCAGGAGAAAGGCCTTGATCTCGAATTCGTGGAGCAGCCGGTCAAGGCCCACGATTTTGAAGGCCTGAAGTATGTTACCGAGCGCTCCTATGTGCCGGTGCTGGCCGACGAGAGCGTGTTCTCCCCGCAGGACGCACTGACCATCATGCAGATGGGAGCCGCAGACCTCGTGAACATCAAGCTGATGAAGTGCGGCGGCCTGTACAACGCCCTCAAGATCGCATCCGCTGCCGAGGTGTACGGCGTGGAGTGCATGATCGGCTGTATGCTGGAAGCCAAGATCAGCGTGAATGCCGCCGTGCATCTGGCCTGCGCAAAGCAGATCATCACCCGCGTGGATCTGGACGGCCCCGTGCTGTGCAGTGAGGACCCCATCCTCGGCGGTGCAGTGTTCAACGAAAAAGACATCACTGTTTCCAACGAGCCGGGCCTTGGCATCAAGGGCATTGAGCCGGGCAAGATCAAGTATTTGGATTGACCCTCTCAGCTTCACTTCGTTCAGCAGCTCCCCCGAAAGGGGGAGCTTTTTGAATCTTTACAGTCAGCACAAAGAAAGCTCCCCCTTTCGGGGGAGCTGGCACAGCGCAAGCTGTGACTGAGAGGGTTTTACTCTTTATAAGCCAGAATAGCCTTCAGGTATTCCCACACACGGGCCACCGATGCAATGTCGGCGCGCTCGTTGGGGGTGTGGACATGCAGCAGGTTCGGGCCAAAGGAGATGCAGTCCAGCCCGTCGATCTTGCCCGAGAGGATACCGCATTCCAGGCCCGCATGAATGGCAACGATCTGGGGCTTTGCACCGTACTGTGCCTCGTACACAGCAACGCAGCGGTCGCGCAGGGCGCTTTCGCGGGCGTAGGTCCAAGCGGGATAGTCGCCGTGGAACCGCACGCTGCCGCCCAGCAGCTCGGTCAGGGTCTGCAGTTTGCAGCTCAGCAGCTCCTTCGCCGAGGGCACCGAGCTGCGCAGGGAGAAGCGCAGGATGGCTTCGCTGTCGTCCAGCTCGGCAACGCCGAGGTTCAGCGAGGTCTCCACAAGGCCCGGCACATCCATGCTCATGCTCTGCACACCCCAGGGCATCAGCAGCAGGGCCTTGCGCAGGCGCTGGGTGGAATCGGCATCCAATGCGCTGAACGCGCCACAGCCCTGTTCCGTGAACTGCAGGCAGATGGCGGGGTCTGCCGTGCCGTATTCGGCCTGCACCTGTGCAGCGAACTGAGCGGCAGCAGTGTGCACGCCCTCGGTGATGCCTGCGGGCAGCACCAGCGTGATGCTGCTTTCTTTGGGAATGACATTCTCCTTTGCGCCGCCGGACAGTGCCAGAGCGGCGTAGTCCACGCCATTTTCGGTCAGCAGTGTCAGCCAGCGGCCCAGCAAAGCAATGGCGTTAGCACGGCCCTTGTGGATCTCGGTGCCGGAGTGTCCGCCCACAAGGCCGATCACATCCGCCTTTACGGCGGTGCCGGTCACAGGAACACGGGCAATGGGCAGATGGCATTCAACGCGGCGTCCGCCTGCACAGCCTGCGGTCAGCACTCCTTCTTCCTCGGAGTCGATGTTCACCAGAATCCGGCCCTCAAGGTCGGAAAAATCCATGGCAGATGCACCCAGCAGGCCCACCTCCTCGCAGACGGTCAGCACGACCTCCAGCGCAGGGTGGGGAATGTCCTTTGCGTCCAGAACAGCCAGCGCATAGGCCACGGCAATGCCGTCGTCGCCGCCAAGGGTCGTGCCCTCGGCGCACACATAGCCGCCGTCTACGACCGGGTGGATGGCATCCTTCTCAAGATCCAGCGGGCAGTCGGCGGTCTTGTCGCCCACCATGTCCAGATGGCCCTGCAGGATCAGGCCCGGCTCCTTCTCGTATCCGGGTGTGGCCGGTGCCTTGATGAGCACATTGCCCATCTCGTCCTGACGGCAGGAAAGGCCGTGGGCCTTGGCGAACTGCACGCAGTAGTCGCTCAGTGCCTTTTCGTGGTGGGAGGTGTGCGGAATGCCGCAGATCTCCTCAAAGTAATAAAAAACCGAAGCTGGTTCCAGATTGGATAATACGCCCATAATGTTCCCTCTCCTTATGCTGTATTTTAAGAAAAAAGGCCGGCAGAGCTGTGAGCCATGCCGGTCTTTCGGGTCTTTACTCTGCCTGACTCAGGCAGTCGTCCATGGCGGTGAACACAGCGTCGCTGGTCATGGTAGCACCGGCAACAGCGTCCACACCGCTGGTGGAACCGGCCTTGGTCAGCTGGTCTGCCAGAGTTTCAGCAGCGGTGCCGCCCAGTTCGGGAGTCTCGCCGGATGCATCGATCTCCACACCGGTCACCCGGCCGCCGGTGACGGTGACGGTGACGGTCACATCACTCAGGCAGCCCTGAGCGCTGGACGTATAGATGCCATCCGTCAGGCTGGCGGCGTTGTCGGCAGCGGGCACAGTGCCGGTGTACTTGATGTACAGGCCGAGCACAACTGCCATAATGACAGTGACAACAGCCATGATGATAACATTCCGGGTGAGTTTCTTCATAAAAGATCAAATGCTCCCTTTTGACGTGATATATTTTTACTTTGCGGGTTTGAAACTGTCGCGCAGGGTGACGACGCGGTTGTAAACGCCGGGGTTCTTGGAGTCCGGCGTAAAGAAGCCGGTGCGCACGAACTGGAACTTCTCACCGGGCTTTGCGTCCTTCAGGCTTTCTTCCAGTTTGCAACCCTTGCACACAACAACGCTTTCCGGGTTCAGGTAGTCCTTGTAATCGCTGCCCTCGGGGATGGCGTTCATGTTGGCCTCGGTGAACAGCTTGTCGTACAGGCGCACCTCGGCATCCACGGCATGGGCGGCACTCACCCAATGGATGGTGCCCTTGACCTTGCGGCCGTCGGCGGGATTGCCGTTGCCCGTCTCAAGGTCGGCGGTGCAGTGGATGGCGGCAATGCTGCCGTCGGCATTCTTCTCCACGCCGGTGCACTTGACGATGTAAGCGCCCATCAGACGCACCTCACCGCCAATGGTCAGGCGCTTGAACTTGGGAGGCGGCACCTCGGCAAAGTCCTCATTCTCGATCCACAGCTCTTTGGTAAAGGCCACCTTGCGGGTGGTGGTATCGTTGGCTTCGCGGTTGGGGTTGTTGGCTACATCAAAGTACTCGGTCTTGTCCTCCGGGTAGTTGTCTACGATCAGCTTTACGGGGTCCAGCACGGCAATGCGGCGCTGTGCGGTCAGGTCCAGCTCGCTGCGGATGCAGGCTTCCAGCTGGCGCATGTCGATCAGGTTGTCGGATTTAGAAATGCCAGCCTCCCGCACGAAGGTGAAGATGGAGGTGGGGGTGTAGCCACGGCGGCGCAGGCCGCACAGGGTGGGCATACGGGGGTCGTCCCAGCCGTCCACAATGCCCATTTCCACCAGCTCACGCAGGTAGCGCTTGCTCATGACGGTGTTGGTCATGTTCAGGCGTGCAAACTCACGCTGCTTGGGGAAGGCAGTGCCGAAGATGTTCTCGATGACCCAGTTGTACAGCGGACGGTGGTTCTCGAACTCCAGACTGCACATGCTGTGGGTGATGCCCTCAATGGCATCCTGAATGGGGTGTGCGAAGTCGTACATCGGGTAGATGCACCACTTGCTGCCCTGACGGTGATGCTCGGCGTACTTGATGCGGTAGATAGCCGGGTCACGCATGTTCATGTTGGGGCTGGCCAGATCGATCTTGGCACGCAGGGTCTTTTCGCCCTCCTGGAACTCACCGGCACGCATCCGGCGGAACAGGTCAAGATTCTCTTCCGGGGTGCGGTCGCGCCACGGAGAGGGACGGGAAGGCTTGCCGGCATCGGCACCGCGGTACTCGCGCATTTCGTCGCGGGTCAGGTCGTCCACGTAGGCCTTGCCCTCCATGATGAGCTTTTCGGCATACTCGTAGCACTTGTCAAAGTAGTCGCTGCCGTAGAAGATGCCGCCGTTGGGGTCGGCACCCAGCCAGTGCAGATCCTCGATGATGCTGTTCACGTACTCCTCACCCTCGCGGGCAGGGTTGGTGTCGTCCAGACGCAGGTTGAACTTACCGCCGTACTGGTTTGCAATGGACCAGTTGATGTAGATGGCCTTGGCACTGCCGATGTGCAGGTAGCCGTTGGGCTCGGGCGGGAAGCGGGTATGGATCTCGCTGATCTTGCCCTCGGCCAGATCAGCGTCGATGATGTCGGTCAGAAAGTTTTTATCTGCCATGTGTTTTCCCCCTGTCAAAGGCACAAAGTGCCTATATATTCCATAATACTATATAATACACTATTCTGCCGATTTCTTCAAGAGAAAACCCTCTCAGTCTCGCATACGCTCGCCAGCTCCCCCGAGAGGGGGAGCTTAACTCCTCCAGTCACCTTCGGTGACAGCCCCCTCAGAGATGGGGCCCTTGGCAGTACGGTAAAGCTTTCTCTCTTTGCCAAAGGCTCCCTCCCCGAGGGAGCTGGCAAAGCCGTCAGGCTTTGACTGAAGGAGTTCTCCCATCCGAAAAATCCCCAATTCATGTTGTTTTCCACAACTTTTTCCCTATCCCTTGACACCGCCGTGCAAGGAGAGTATATTTTTGCATGGCATACAGCGCATTTTGCCGTGTTTAAAATAGGAGGAACCCCATGAACAGTTTAAAAGAAGCGTTCAGCAGGAAAAATATGCTGAAGAATTTAAATTTCTTCGGTGAGCTGAATCTCGGCCTGATCCTGACGGCGGTCGGCATCGTTTACTTTAAAAATCCCAATCATTTTGCATTTGGCGGCACCTCGGGCCTGTCCATTCTGCTGGCAGACCTGTTCCCTAAGATCAACGTGGGCGGCTTTATGTGGATCATCAACCTGATTCTGGTGGTGCTGGGCTTCGTCTTTCTGGGCATCAAGACCATGGGCTGGACGATCTATTCTTCCTTTGCGCTGTCCTTTTTTGTGTCGATGTGCGAGTGGCTCTATCCCGTCAACGTTTCCATGAGCGGTGATGCCATGCTGGATCTGGTGTTCGCCGTGTTCCTGCCGGCTCTGGGTGCGGCGATCGTGTTCGACATCGGTGCATCCACCGGCGGTACGGATATTGTGGCCCTGATTCTGGCAAAATATACCTCTATGGAGATCGGCAAAGCCCTGATGGTCAGCGATATCCTCATTGTGCTGGCGGCGGCATGGCGGTTCGGCATGGGCACCGGCCTTTACTGCATCCTTGGCCTGATCGGCAAGAGCTTTGTGGTGGACGGTGCCATCGAGAACATCCGCCTGCGCAAGGTGTGCACCATCGTGACGTCCAACCCGCAGCCCATTCTGGACTTCATCATCAAGGAAATGAACCGTTCCGCTACCGTGGAAAAGGCTTACGGTGCTTACACCCACCACGAGTTGAGCGTGCTGGTGACGGTGCTGACCCGCCGTCAGGCCCTGCAGCTGCGCAACTTCCTGCGGGAGAACGACCCCCGGAGCTTTATCACCATCGTCAATTCCAGTGAGATCATCGGCAAGGGCTTCCGCTCCTTTAATTAAAGGCACGGCAGGGCCACGCCGCTATTGACGAACCGCTCCAAAAACGATATACTATATTCCGGCGGTGCAGCAGTGCCGCCGGATGCCGGGGTGTTGCGCAGTTGGTAGCGCGCCTGCTTTGGGAGCAGGAGGCCGCGAGTTCGAGTCTCGCCACTCCGATATGACAAAAAGCCACGATGAACCGTTTACAAATGCGGTTTCGTCGTGGCTTTATTTGTTGCCAGTCCCCTGAGATCCGGCTGGAAGATGCCTTATTTGTGCGTTACCGTCTCAAAAACTGTCCCTGCGCTAAAGGGCAAATGCGCACCCGGCAGCTTTCCGATTTTGTTCTTTTTTTATTTACAAACAGTACCTTGACACCGAAATATCCTTTTTGTAATCTTAAAGAGTATTCTGAATGTAAGTGAATGCCGTCCCGAATCAATACGGTTTTTTCGGGCAGGACGGCAGGAAGTTTCTCCAGCGAATGTCCTGGGGGTGGTACCCTGCTGCCACAGGCAGTAGGGCGGGACCGAAGTTCCGGGCTGTTCGCAGAGAAAACTTCCTGATGGCCTGCCAAGTGAGCGCAAGCTGACGGCAATGGGAAAGGAGCAACTACCAATGGATCATCTGCAGAACGTAATGGGATACTTCGACCAGCAGCAGCCGCTGTGCGCCGAACACGACCGCATCAGCAAGGACCTGTACAAGGAGTTTGGCGTTAAAGCGGGCCTGCGCGACGAAAACGGCAAGGGCGTGCTGGCGGGCCTGACCAATATCTCCGATATCCGCGCCTTCCAGTATGTGGATGGGGTGAAAAAGCCTGCCGACGGTCAGCTGCTCTACCGCGGCTACGACGTGAAAGACCTGATCCGCGGGTCGTCCGGCAGCCGCTTTGCCTTTGAGGAAGCGGGCTATCTGCTACTGTTTGGTGAGCTGCCCACGCAGGAAAAGCTGGAAGAGTTCTGCCGCGTGCTGGGCGAGTGCCGCACCATGCCCACCAACTTTACCCGTGATGTGATCATGAAGGCCCCCAGCCACGATATCATGAACTCCATGGCCCGCAGCGTGCTCACACTGGCATCCTACGACCCCAAGGCCGGTGATCTGGAAATTTCCAATGTGCTGCGCCAGAGCATCCAGCTGGCCGGCATCTTCCCCATGCTGGCCGTGTACAGCTACCATGCCTATAACCACTACGAAAAAGACGGCAGCATGTACATCCACCGGCCGGACCCGGAGCTTTCCACCGCAGAGAACTTTTTGCGGATGCTGCGCCCGGATATGAAGTACACCGAACTGGAAGCCCGCGTACTGGATGTGGCATTGCTGCTGCACGCCGAGCACGGCGGCGGCAACAACTCCACCTTTACCACCCGCGTGGTCACTTCGTCTGGCACCGATACCTACTCGGCCATGGCGGCTGCCCTGTGCTCCCTCAAAGGCCCGCGCCACGGCGGTGCCAACCTGATGGTGATGCAGATGATGCAGAACATCCGCGAAAACCTGCACGACACCGAGGACGATGAAGAGCTGGAAGCCTACCTGAAAAAGCTGCTGCACGGCGAAGCATTTGACCGCAAAGGCCTGATCTACGGCATGGGCCACGCGGTGTACTCCCTCAGTGACCCCCGTGAGGTGGTATTCAAGGGCTATGTGGAACAGCTGGCCCACGAGAAGGGCCGCGACAAGGACCTCGCCCTTTACAACAAGATCGAGCACATGGCCCCGCAGCTGATCGCGGAGGAGCGCAAAATTTTTAAGGGTGTCAGCCCCAATGTGGACTTCTACAGCGGCTTTGTGTACGATATGCTGGGCATCCCCATGGAGCTGTACACGCCGCTGTTCGCCGTGGCCCGCGTGATGGGCTGGAGCGCCCACCGCATTGAAGAGCTGCTCAGCGCAAACAAGATCATCCGCCCGGCCTACAAGAGCCTTGGCGGCACCCACGAATATATCCGCCGCAATGAGCGGAAATAACAGGGAGGATGCATGATGAGCGTGGAACTGAAACATCACCCGGAAGAATGGTTCTTCCTGCACAATTTTGATATCGACAAGGTGTTCAGCACCATCCAGCGGGCGGACTACCTGATCTTATATTACATCAAGATGCAGGCCGAACAGCACCCGGACAGTAAGGTTTATCTGGCTGACCTTGCTGCCGTGATGGGCCTGAAGGTGACAGAGCTTTCCAAGGCCGTTGAAAAGCTGCAGGACAAGGGCTTTGTGGCATGGAAGACCGACCGCGAAGCGGGCCGCACCTATGTGGAGCTTTCCAGCAAGGCTGTGGAGCTGATGGCGGAGGAGCGCGCGTTCATGCAGCGCTGTTACGCCCGCCTGCGTGCAGAGCTTGGCGACGAAGAATTGCATCGTGCAGTAAGCACCATGCAGAGCGTGACGGCCATCCTGAAGGATGAACGGGAACACAGCGGCGTATAAAAACAGCCTCAACGAAAAAATGAGATAGACTTCCCCGAAAGGGGTTGCCTATCTCATTTTTGTTGTAAACTGAGGTTCCCGGATCAACAAATAAATTCTACTGAAAAAAGCCAGAGCGGCTATTTTAAATCCTTTACCGGATCAGGTTCACAAACACCGGGCAGAGCACTGCGGTCAGCACACCGGCCACCGCAATGGAAAGGCCGCTCATGGCACCTTCCACCTCGCCCATCTGCAGGGCTTTGCTGGTGCCCACGGCATGGGCCGAAGTTCCGATGCCCACGCCCTTGGCGATGGGGTCGGTGATGTGGAACATCTTGCACACCGTCTCAGCTAGCAGCGCTCCCACGATGCCGGTAACAATGACGATCGCACCGGTCAGGGCAGCAATGCCGCCCAGCTCAGCGGCCACATCCATGCTGATGGCGGTAGTCACGGATTTGGGCAGCAGGGTGGCATACTGCTCACGGGTCAGGTCCAGCGCCAGTGCAAGCGCCAGTGCGCTGCCAAGGCTCACCAGCGTGCCCACCGAGATACCCGCAATGATGGCGGCGGCATTCTCTTTCAGCAGGTCGATCTTTTCATACAGCGGAATGGCCAGTGCCACGGTGGCGGGCAGCAGCAGATAGTTCACCGGTGCCGCGCTGGCCTTGTAGTCCGCATACGGGATGCTGCACACCGACAGAAAGATGATCACAAAGATGCTGCCCAGCAGCAGCGGGTTAAAAATGGCTTTGCCTGTCACCTTATTGATAAGGGTGCCCAGTGCAAACGCGGCCAGCGTAAGCAGAACGCCCCATGCTGCGGAGCCGGACAAAAAATCATTCAGCAGCTGCGTCATTGTCAGCCTCCTTTTTCTTGCGGCCGGTCAGGGCCTGCGTGGTCTTGCCTGCACTCACCATCACCAGCACAGTGACCGGGATAATAGCAACGAGGATGGGCAACAGCATCTCGCCCATCTCTGCCCACAGTTCCATCACACCGGCGGCAGCGGGCACGAACAACAGCGGGAAGATGCCTGTGAGATAGGTTCCAACCTCTTTCACATCGTCCAGCTTTACCAGCTTGAAGTTCAGCGCTGCCAGCAGCAGCACCAGACCGTAGACGCTGGCCGGGACCGGCAGCGGCAGCACTACATGAAGGATCTCGCCCAAAAAACAAAACGCAAGAATGCGCGCGAACTGAAAAATATATTTCGTAGTAAAGTTCCCCTTTCCTCGATCAAAAGCGTAAATGGACACATCAAGGGTAAAGTATACCGCAGGAGCCCCAATCCATCAACCGTGATTCTGGATAAGAAAAATTGCACATTTCGCCGAGAACTGTGCAAAAAAAGGCGCACCGGTTTTCCGGTGCGTCAAAAGACTATTCATTATAGATGAAATGGCACTTTGGATAGTTCGAACAGCCCCAAAATGTTTTTCCGGCTCCAGAGCCCCGTCTGGCCACCCGAGGAACCAACCGTCCTCCGCATTGCGGACATGTCCATGTTCCATCTGGTTGGATAATGGGGTAGTGTTTTGCTCGAACCTCTTCTATATGTCTTGCTTTCTGTTCAACTGATGCGTCTGTAAACTTAAGAAGTAGTGCATAAAAAGCATTTATCTGTTCGTCAGTCAAACACCTGCCAACGCTTCTTGCGTTCTCAGATAATTCCCCTAAAAGGTATCTATAATAAGTTACGCGATGCCGGTTGCTCACTAAATGTAAGTTCTTTATCTCACAGTTGTTGCCGAAGACCACATAAGAATAGTATGGAACTTCATTGTTCTGCAATAAGCTTTTCAAGCATCGTACGTGCGTTTCGTTTTGCCAAAGCGGGTTATAAAACTGATACTTTTCGGCTTGTCCGCTATGGTTTGGCAAACTTTGCGTCCAATACTTATGATTCTCACTGCCAAAAATCCAGCCGCTATAGTTTTTTGATTCAATCACATAGATACCCGATTCATGAATTAAGATTAAATCAACTTCTGTGGTTCCGCTATCTTTTAGCGGCAGATAACAGTTGGATATAATTGCTTTTTGCCCTTCAAGTTGTTCCAGTACATTGTAAATTTGCATTTCGCCTGCGTGTCCCTTGTCTTCTCCCCAAACAGCTGCAAGGATAGCAGCCACAAAGGCACCGAGGATGCATAGAGCAATCAATGAAATCATGGCAATTATAGTCCACTCGATTATTGTCATATCAGATCACATAATCATTCCCGGCCTGATCAGGCCGGGCGAGATCGGCCAGCGTGATATTGCCGAAGTAGTTGGAGATCAGATCGTTCAGCCCCTTCCACATCTCGTAGGTGCGGCAGTTTGCCATGCGGGAGCAGGGGGTCGCATTGGGGGTCAGGCAGCTCACCGGCGCAAGGCTGCCCTCGGTCAGCATCAGGATCTCGCCCACGGTGTACTGATCCGGGCTGCGGGTGAGCCGGTAGCCGCCGCCCTTGCCGCGCAAGCCCTCCAGAAAGCCGTTCTGCACCAGCACCTTAAGGATGTTTTCCAGATATTTTTCCGAGATCTCCTGCCGGGCAGCGATCTCCTTGAGAGGGACATATTTTTCAGACTGATGCTCGGAAAGGTCGATCATCACGCGCAGTGCATAGCGCCCTTTGGTGGACACGATCATAATAGTGTACTTCCTTTGTTGGTTATAGATTGAGTTTTTAACCTATTATACAACAGGGTAAATAATATTTCAATCCCACTTTTTTCAAAAAATCCATTGACAACCGCACAGAACGGGTCTATAATACCATCAAACCCACAAATGATGTTGGTATAAAGGTTTTAGAACCGGGTCGTCCAGCAGGGCACATGTGCCCATAACTGTATCAGGGAGGAAACTACAATGAGCAAGATTTATACTGCCGCAGATCAGCTGATCGGTCATACTCCGTTGCTGGAGCTGACCCACATTGAAAAGGAGCAGGAGCTGCCTGCCCACATCATTGCCAAGCTGGAATACTTCAATCCGGCCGGTTCTGTCAAGGATCGCATCGCCAAAAAGATGATCGATGATGCCGAGGAAAAGGGCCTGCTGAAGGAAGGTTCCGTGATCATTGAGCCTACCTCCGGCAATACTGGCATCGGTCTGGCCGCTGTGGCAGCCGCCAAGGGCTACCGCATCATCATCGTGATGCCCGAGACCATGAGCGTGGAGCGCCGCCAGCTGATGAAGGCTTACGGCGCAGAGCTGGTGCTGAGCGAGGGTTCCAAGGGCATGAAGGGTGCCATTGCCAAGGCCGATGAGCTGGCAAAGGAGATCCCGAATTCCTTCATCCCCGGCCAGTTCGTGAACCCGGCCAACCCTCAGGCCCACATCGAGACCACCGGCCCCGAGATCTGGGAGGACACCGACGGCAAGGTGGATATCTTTGTGGCAGGCGTGGGCACCGGCGGCACCGTGACCGGCGTGGGCCAGTACCTGAAGAGCAAGAACCCGAACGTCAAGGTGGTGGCTGTAGAGCCTGCTTCCTCTCCTGTGCTGAGCAAGGGCACCGCAGGCGCACACAAGATCCAGGGCATCGGCGCGGGCTTTGTGCCGGACGTACTGGACACCAAGGTGTATGACGAAATCATCGCCGTGGAGAACGACGATGCCTTTGCCACCGGCCGTCTGATCGGCCACAAGGAAGGCGTGCTGGTGGGTATCTCCTCCGGTGCTGCTGTTTATGCTGCCCTGCAGCTGGCAAAGCGCCCGGAGAATGCCGGTAAGAACATCGTGGTCCTGCTGCCCGATACCGGTGACCGCTACCTGTCCACCCCGCTGTTTGCAGACTGATCTTTCAAAAAGCTCGCTTCTCCCGTTCTGTGACTTCACAGGGCGGGAGTTTTTTGTTACAATATCCCTATCAAACACTTTGGAGATTTGCTCATGAATTACTATGCTGCCCCCATGGAGGGCCTGACCGACCGGGTGTGGCGGCAGGCACACCAGAAATGGTTCGGCCCTGCTGGCAATGCCGACCGCTACTATGCCCCTTTCATCTCCCCGCCGGAGAACCGGGTGCTCATTAAAAAGAAGATGGCCGAGCTTGCCCCTGCGGCAAACCCCGGCGCACCGGTGATCCCGCAGCTGCTGGCAAAGGACGGCGAACTTGCCGCATGGATGATCGGCGAGCTGCGCGGCCTTGGCTACACCGAGGTGAACCTGAACCTCGGCTGCCCTTCCGGCACCGTCACCGCCAAAGGCAAGGGTTCCGGGATGCTGCGCGACCCCGTCAAGCTGGACGCTTTTCTTGCCGCCGTATTTGCCAATGCGGAAGGGCCTATCTCGGTCAAGACCCGGCTGGGCGTGGAAAAGCCGGAAGAATTTGCTGCCATTCTGGACATCTATAACCGGTATCCCATCTGTGAGCTGACCATCCACCCGCGTGTGATGCGCCAGCTCTACCGCGGGCAGGCCGACCGTGCCGCTTTTGCTGCCGCCCTGCCCGGGTGCCGGATGCCCGTGTGCTACAACGGCGATGTGACCACCGCTGCGGACCTGCACACGTTGGAAGCGCAGTATCCGCAGCTGTCTGGCATCATGGTGGGGCGCGGCATCATTGCGGACCCGGCGCTCTTCCGTGAAGCACGCGGCGGCGCACCGGCCGCACGGGAAGAGCTGCGCGGATACCTTGACGACCTCTACCACGGATACTCCGAACTGTTCGGCAGCGCCGGGTGCGCGGTGAGCCGCATGAAGGGACACTGGTTCTACCTCATTCACAAGTTTGAGGGGGCCGAAAAGCTGGAAAAGCAGCTGCGCAAGGCGCGGGAACCGTGGGAATATGAGGTCGTCGTAAACCAGATCTTTACGCTGCCGTTCCGGCCGTAACGGTTGGAATGGCCTCCGTTTCTTCGCTTTGGCCATCTTCAGCGAAAATTTTATTTTATATAGTTGCAATTCAGAAAGATCTGCGGATTTTTCTGAATTGCGTTTTCACCGGAGGGGCTGTAACGGTAAACGGCATCTGCATTCTATTACGAAAAAGCCCCGCCATCATAGCGACGGCGGGGCATGAGCAGACAAGCGATATCAGACGTTCAGATAACTGCGCAGCATGGCCTGCAGCAGATCGTCACGATCCACCTTGCGGATCATGGAACGGGCATTTTTATAGGTCGTGATGTAGGTGGGGTCTTCGGACAGGATATAGCCCACCAGCTGATTGACCGGATTATAGCCTTTTTCCTTTAAAGCATCGTACACCTGCTGTACGATCTCATGGATCTCATAGTCCTTTTTGTCGTGGATCGAAAAAATAGCGGTCTCGCCACTCACGGAATACACCCCCTTAGGAAGAACTACATTCATTGTACACGAATTGCGAGGAAACTTCAAGCTAAACAGACCGGATTTGCACAGTTTGCATAAAATTTCCGGTCCTGATTTTGCAGGCTGACGGCCTGCACCGCCGCAAATGCGGCAGAAGGAGGGCCTTTATGCTGTATGGCATCGGCTGCGACCTGTGCGAGATCGCGCATCTGGAAAAAAGCCTTACCGGCGCACACGCTGCAGCCTTTATCCGCCGGGTGTACGGCGAGGCCGAACGCGCTGCGCTGAGCCTTGACGAACCGCTGCCCGCCGGGCGCAGCGCCGCCCACCGGCTTGCCAGCGCCGCAGCCAATTTTGCCGCCAAGGAAGCCTTTTTAAAGGCGGCAGGCACCGGCCTGCGGGAGCCGTTCTCCCTGTGTGAGATCGAGGCTGTCCGGCTGGAGAGCGGTGCACCCGCCTATCATTTTTCCGGCCAGACGGCGGAATGGATGCAGGCCCATGGCCTTGCCGCCCGGCTCTCTCTGAGCCACGAGGGCGGCATGGCGCTGGCCTTCTGCACACTGGAAACTCTGTAAGCCTTTGTGCATACAATGGAATATCCCCTGCGCTGCATAACCGGCGCGCAGCCGGCTCATACTGAGAGCAGACGAAGATGCGCCGGACGCATCACATAAGCGGGGCGCATCCTCCAAATGCAGGGAGGGAGATTCCATGGAGGTACACAGAGGAGAAGTTTTTTACGCAGATCTTTCACCGGTGGTGGGGTCGGAGCAGGGCGGCGTGCGCCCGGTACTGATCGTGCAGAACGAGATCGGCAACCGGCACAGCCCTACCGTGATCGCTGCGGCCATTACATCCCGGCTGGACAAAGCCCGCCTGCCCACCCACATCAATATCCGGGCAGCGGATACCGGCCTTGCCAAGGACAGCGTGGTGCTGCTGGAGCAGATCCGCACGCTGGATAAGCACCGCCTGCGGGAGCGGGCCGGGCAGATCACGCCGGAAGATCAGAAACGTGTGGATCAGGCTTTGGATGTAAGCCTGGGGCTTACTTCATATTAAGGGGCTGTTGCAAAACAGCTCTCTGAAAAGATCATGCACAAAACCCGGAACCTTTTTTCGGCCAAAACGGCTCAAAAAGGCTCCGGGTTTCTGATTTTACGCTGTTTCTTTGTGCAAACTGCGATCGTTTTTTCATTTTCCAGCTTAATTTTTTTGAAAAGGCGCGCGAAGGCTGGTTATTCCCGCCAGAAAATGCTATACTTTTCTGCAGAATGGTTGTGCTGTCGTGTGCAGCATATGTAGGTTTTATGATGATATCGGAGGGCTGATTATATGATCATCCAGAGCAAAAAAGTATGGATCGCCGACCAGTTCATTTCTGCCGCAGTCGAGCTGGAGCAGGGCAAGATCACCGGCATCTTCCCCTATGGTGAAAAGCAGGCCGATGTGGACTATGGCTCCAAGCGCATCGTGCCCGGTTTTATGGATATCCACTGCCATGGTGCCTACGAGTTCGACACCAACGACGCAAAGCCGGAGGGTCTGCGCTACTGGGCAAAGCATATCGTCTCTGAGGGTGTGACCAGCTTTCTGGCCACTACCGTCACCCAGAGCGTGGAGGTGCTGACCAACGCCGTGGCCAATGTGGCCGACGTGATGGAGGGCAGCTACGAAGGTGCCGAGATCCTTGGCATCCACTTTGAAGGCCCCTACCTCGATATGAAGTACAAGGGCGCACAGCCTCCGGAGTACATCGCAAAGCCCAGCGTGGAGCAGTTCAAGCACTACCAGCAGGCAGCACGCGGCCACATCCGCTATGTGACCCTTGCACCGGAACACGACGAAGGGTTTGCACTGACCCATTACCTGACCGAGCACGGCGTGGTGGTCAGCATCGGCCATAGTGCCGCCACCTATGAGCAGGCCGTGATGGCCTATGCCAACGGTGCCCGCTCCATGACCCACGTGTACAACGGCATGTCCCCCTTCGCCCACCGCGCCAACGGTCTGGTGGGCGCAGCCTACCGCATCCGCACCATGTACGGCGAGATCATCTGCGACGGCTGCCACTCCACCCCTGCTGCCCTGAACAACTACTTCATGAGCAAAGGCCCGGATTACGCCATCATGATCTCGGATGCACTGATGGCCAAGGGCACCCCCATTGGCAGCGAGTACATCTTTGGCGGCAACCATATCACCATCTACCCGGACGGCAGTGCCCATCTGGACAACGGCACGCTGGCCGGTTCCACTTTGAACATCAACAAGGGCCTGCGCATTCTGGTGGAGGAGGCCATGGTGCCCTTCAACTATGCACTGAACGCCTGCACCATCAACCCGGCGCGCTGCCTGCATCTGGACGATCGCAAGGGTTCCATCCAGATCGGCAAGGATGCCGACCTTGTGGTGCTGGACGACAACTACGATGTGCTGCAGACCTACTGCATGGGCAAGGCCCAGCTGTAATTTCTGGCTGACGCGAACAAAGGATGTGTTAAACCCGTTATGATCCAGATCGCCTTCTGCGACGATGACCAAACAGTTCTGGACCAGCTCTCTGCCCTGCTGGAAAAATATCGCGCCCAGCGCTGTGTCCAGATCCAGTGCACAGCCTTTCACAGCCCGCTGGATCTGCTGGCCGAGATCGAAAAGGGCACCCGGTACGATATCCTGTTTCTGGATGTCATCATGCCGGCCGAAAACGGCATTACCGCTGCCAAGGAGATCCGGCAGTACGATAACGTCGTCAAGATCATCTTTCTCACTTCCTCCGCCGAGTTTGCAGTGGAATCCTATGTGGTGGGTGCCTACTTCTACCAGCTCAAGCCCATCTGGGAGGACAGCTTTTTCCGTCTGACGGATTCGGTGATCGCCGAGTGCCGCCGCGCCGACCAGCGCAGCCTGATCCTGCGCTGCAAGACCGGCATCTCCCGCATCGATCTGGACCAGCTGCTCTACTGTGAAGTGCTGGGCCGCGCTGCAGGATGCCACTGAGCTGGTCGTCACCCTGCCGCTGCTGCTGGCACTGGTGCACTGGATCGCGCCTTCGGTGCGCGCGCTGTCGCACTCTTCGCTTAAGCTGCAGCTGCAGTTCGGCGTGGACGGCAGCGCAGGCTTTTACCGCATTGAAAAGTCCGGCACCTTGCTCCGCCTGAAGGCAGAATAAAATCACAGTGCGCATTCGTTCCACCCTTAATACGCAAAACACCCCTCGGCTTCCGCAGCAGGAAACCGAGGGGTGTTTGTTATGCTTTATTTGTGTCGGGTCAAGCCCTTACGCAATCACTTGCGGGGATTCTTGATCGCAGCCTGGGCGGGCGATAAAATTGCAGAGTTCTCCTTTCCAGAAATATCATTTCACTTTCCGTTGCGCCCGTGGTTCTTTTTTGTAAGCCCCGCGTATGCGGGGAAAAGGGCGTGTACGCCATGCTGTACACCGGTTTGTGGGGATCACCCCCGCATGTGCGGGGAAAAGTCTTAGTGCCAGCGATCAAACGGTTTGCCCAAAGGATCACCCCCGCGTATGCGGGGGAAAGAGCTGCTCATAGCCCGGCACTTTGACGACGCCAGGATCACCCCCGCGTATGCGGGGAAAAGCGCTGGAAAACGGCGGCGGCTCTCTTGATGTCCGGATCACCCCCGCATGTGCGGGGAAAAGTCACTTTGCGACCAACTTTCACTTGAATAAGAGGGATCACCCCCGCATGTGCGGGGAAAAGCCAGACAGCAGGAACACCTTGCAGCTCAGTCCGGGATCACCCCCGCATGTGCGGGGAAAAGCCGCGAATACCGGGTATCAGACGAACGAAGTTTGGGATCACCCCCGCGTATGCGGGGAAAAGTGCTGTTGCAATCATCCGGTGATATTCGTGAATGGGATCACCCCCGCGTATGCGGGGAAAAGAAGCCAGCCGGAAGCTGAGAGGGACGCTTAAAGGGATCACCCCCGCATGTGCGGGGAAAAGACAGGCTTTGGCAAAAGCGCTTTCACGAAGTCGGGATCACCCCCGCATGTGCGGGGAAAAGACTAAAAAGATCCCGTAGCACCGTGCCTCCTGTTGCTATTGTACCGCTGTTTCCTTCAGTTTGCAATAAACCTGTTGTATCAGACGGCAGTCCGGCAGGGCGCGATGCTCCACTTTTTCTGCCAGCTGAAAATGCTGTGCCAGCGTCACCAGCTTATAATTTGCGATCCTTGTAAGGTTTCGGCGGGCAAGTTGTGCAAGGTCGATCTGGCGGTTGGTCGGTGCCGGAAAGCCATATCGTTTGCAGGTCATGCGCAGAAACTCCAGATCAAAGGCAATATTATGTCCCACCAGTGGGTCTTTGCCAATAAACAACAAAAAGCTATTCAGCGCTTCCCGTGGTTCTGTTCCCTGCTGCAATTCCGCAGCGCTGAGTCCTGTCAGGGCTGTGATCTCTGCCGGAACGTTTTCTTCCACGCAGACCAGCATGGTCAGCTCCTCCACCGGTACACCGTCCCGGACCCGCAGCGCTCCATATTCGATGATGGAATCGCACGCGGCTGCTCACATTGCCCACATAAACGCCCGTGTTGATTTCGCACAACCATTTGGACAGATCCCCGCGCAGTTTTGGCGGGCAGTTCGTCATGGTGAGAACTACGATGTTTCATCACCCTCTTCTTCAAAATAATTGATGCCGTTGGCCACAGTGCCCACTTTGTTGTCCCACAGATAAACAGCTTCCAGCTCCTGTTCCCGCTCATCCGCATTCAGGAGCAGATACCGGATATCGTGCACCATGCGCTCCAAAATATGATGCTCTACCATGGCATCCCGCACCCGGCGGCGCACTACGGCCGGCAGGTCGTCCGGAGCCTGTGCCGCCACTTCAAAGGCGATGGGAATGGTCACCTCGGCCTTGTACAGGTCGGCAATATCGTACACAAAGGAGCACTCGTGCCCCACATGAACAAAGCCAAGACCCGGGGCGCAGCCCAATGCCACGATCACCGCGTGCGCCAGACCGTACAAACAGACGTGCCCGGCAGAAAGCGCCTGATTGACGGCATCTCCCGATGCAAAATCCTCCGGGCGGTACAGTCGGCCGCTCCACGGAACACCGGTATCCTTGGAAGCTTTGCGGTATACCTGCCGCACACGGCTGCCCTCGCGTCCCCGCAGCTGCTGCATCGTCAGCCGGGAGATATCTTCGTCCGGGAAACGGAGCTGATACATCTTGCGTACCACATCCAGGTGCTTGCGGGTGTTGCTGACAAGCTCTGCCTGCCGCAGCAACAGCTGCGAGTGGGTGGTCAGGGGACGGCCATGGGCGTAATACCGCACACCGTGCTCACCTACCCAGACAGCACCCACGCCCGTGTCACCCATAAGTTCCATGGCACGGTGGGTCACCCGTGTACCCGGCCCCAGCAGCAGCACCGAGATGCCCGCCGCCGGGATCTGAACGATCCCTTTTTCGTCTGTAACGGTGATTGCGCCGTCCTGTCGGCCAAGGGTGCAGTGTTCCAGATACAGAAAGGTCATCCGGTCTTTCACCTGCGGCAGCGCCTGCAGGTCCGGCCGGATCATGCCCGGCATCTCGTCCATCTCAGTTTCCTCCGCGCATAACGGTCATCAGTCCAAGGCCATAGGCCTTGCCGCGCCCCATGCCCTGACACAGCAGTGCCCGGAACTGCTCTGCATCGGTCACCTGCAAAATGCCCTCATAGGTCACTGCTAACAGGGTCACCGGCCGGGTGCCGTGCTTTGCAAAGTGCTGCCACTGCACCCGGGTCACGGTAAATTCCTCCTCCCGCAGGGCAAAGCCGTGCTTTGCGGCGCGCTCCAACAGCCACTGCTTCTGGTACTGTGTCGTGCAATGTGCGGCTACAGTTCCCCGCGCTGCGAGGTTTTGGGGGTCTTTGCAGCTTTTGGTGGGGTTTGCGGTCAGCCGAAACTGCCAGCAGCTGCCCGGCTCCACCCGCTGCAAAAGCGGGTCGTAGCTGCGGGTCTCCGCAGCCGCTCCGGTGCCAAACTGCTCCACCACGCCGGACAGCTCTGGTGCATCTTCGCTGAGCAGCAGCAGATACAACCGCTCTCCCAGACAATCCAACCGCCACAGTCTGCGGCGGCGCTCCCCTGCAAAAGCGCTTTCCACTGCGCCATGCAGTTTTTGCGGTGCCGACAGCGCAGCCATGGTGCTGCGGCGGGTGGGATCTAGTTCTACCCGTGATAAATACATTCTCTCGCCCCCTTTTTACAATTCCCGGAACGGATCGTGCTCCGTAGTCTCCGGGCTGTCCGGCACTTTCTGCCAAAGCTCCCGTACCGAGCGGTAGCCGTACTGCCGATGATGCGGGTCAAAGCTCACCGGCACATCCCGCTGCGGAGCCGTGCCCGGCTCCAGCGGGTCGGCGTCCAATAAGATCCGGCTCTGCCGTCCCGGACACAGGGGCGGTTCCGCTTGCAGCACCTCCTGCAAGCTGCCCGGGCGTACTCCCAGACAGAGCGGCAGGGTAGGCGGGCAGCAGCGGCGGCCGAGATACAGCGGAAACGCCGGGTGTAGCAGCGCCTGCTGCAGCTGCTGCAAAAGGGCGGCATCCTCGCTTTCAATACCGGCCAGAAACACGGCGTCCTGCAAATAATGGCGGTAGGTCACATAAGAGGTCTTTTCATCCTGCGTCTTTGCCGTGTGGTAGTCCACCAGCAGCTGCCCTTCCCGCTCCACGCGGACGCCGAACCGCAGCCCGGTCAATCGGAGCAGTGCTTCGCGCTCGTCCCGCCGCAGCCCAAGAGCTGCCGCCAAAAGGCCGATCACGCCGCTCTTGGTGGGTTCACGGCCCGTCTTGCGGGTCTCAAATTTGGAGTCCGCGCCCCACGCCTGCAAAGGCGCTGCCAGCCGAAGCAACAGCGTTGCCATTACCCCACCTCATTTCCGGCAAGTGCATCCCGGACAGCCTTTTCCAATGCGTCCAGCATAGCCTTTGCCGTCTGCGCCGGAGCCAGTTCCTCCAGCCCGCTGCCCACGGTAAAGCTTTGCGCCGGGGCCTCGGCAAAGCTGCTGTACATCTGCTGCGCATACTGTGCCAGTGCCGCCTTGGAAGGCGCGGCATACCCCTGCGCACTGCGGGGCACGGCACGCTCGAATGCGCCGCACAGGTTCACCGGCTGATCCTCCCGCAGGGTCACATATACCGCATCCGGCAGAGTGCGGTTTGCAAAGGTGTTCTGCTTGCCGGTGGGCATGGAGAAGAGGAACGCCTCACCAAAGGCCCGCACCGTTTCCGCGGCCTGCGCTGCACCCAGCTGCCCGGCCAGCTCCATCACGTTCACTGTGGCATAGCGGTACAGGGTGGAGGAGTTGTACTCCACCGTGCCCAGATGGCCTGCACCGGCGTTGTCCTCTGCTTGACAGTCATCCACGGCGGTAAAGTAATCGTACTCGTTCTGCACGGCATGGGTAGAGATACTGTGCGCCACCTGCGCAGCGGCGTCATAGTTCAGAGAAGGCTCATCTGCCACCATGCGGCCAAACAGCGCCATGTCCATCGAGGGCGCTGCTTTCAGGGCATCCCGATACTGCTTTTTATCCGCAGAGCCCTCCACAGCCAGCTCTGCCAACGCCTTTGCCTGCGCAGTGCTCATGAAGAACAGCGCCTTGGTGACCGTATCATCCTTCTTGCTCTTTTCATCGAACTTGATGCCCGCATTCTCCAGCGCTTTTTTTGCCAGCTTGTCCGCATCCAGTTCCGGGGCCAGTGCAAGGATCTGCGCCTTCACCAGTTCTGCGGCCTTTTTAGTGCGCTTGCCCACGTCCAGCCGGGCGTTCTCCGCAAAGGCAGCGCGCATGGCGTGCTTCCACGCCTGTGAGGAAACTCTGGCGCGGAGCACACCGCCGTACACTGCCGTTTTTGGGCTGCCGGTATCATCCCGGTTGATGCAGCTGGGCGGGACGGTCTGCAAAATGTGGAAATCAACATACAGGCGCTTATTCATGATCAATTCTCCTTTTCTTTCTCATCCGGTGCAGGCTTCGGGTCGCGGTACAGGTCCTGTCCCCACCGTAGACGAACATTGGCGGGGGTCTGCGCATATCGCGGGTCGGTGCATTGCAATTCATACAAGTCTGCCGCAAGCTGCGGATAGTCCAGCGGGATGCCGCCATCCTTTGCCGCGCTCAACAGCTGGATCATGCCCCGCAGATGGTGGCTGATCTCGGTGATTTCTTCTGCGGTGGCCAGCGCATTGAACCGCCGGAGCACACTGGCCTCGGTCCAGTCCTGTCCGGCACTGTTCCGCTCTGCCAGCTGCCGCACCGCACGCCCCAGCGTGTTGCCGGGGCAGTTCATAGGGCGGTCGTTCCCCTGCTGATGCATAGCATACAGGGTCAGGGCAAGGTAGACCGCCCACTCTGCCGCCGAGGGAGCACTGCGGCCCTGAAAGCTTTCCGGCATTTCCAGCAAAAAGCTTCCCCACAGTTCCGGCAGCTCGCCGGGTGCGTGGCCGATGCCCCGACGCAGCTTTGCCAGTTCTGCCCGCCGCTGGTTGTCCGGCAGAGCCTGAAGCCTGTGCAGCTGCTGCGCCGCATACATTTTGACGTCCTGTGTTTTCATACAATTCCCCCTTTATGGTTCTGTTTTGGGATAGATCTCCCAAAGCCTTGTGCGGAAACGATTATAGGCCTTTGGCGAGGTATACAGAATGGTGCGCTCGGTCTTTTTATCCTTATCCACCACAATGCGGTGTCCCTTCAGGGCGGCATTTCCGGCCTCCATCACCATCTGTTTTCCCAGCTTTTCCGCGATGTTTCGCGCCTGCGCCTGCCAGCGCAGCGCTGCCTCATCCGGGTCGTCCTGCTCCGGGTCGATTGCCTGCAGCCACTGCCGGAAAGGCTGATCCACTGCAAAGTAGAATTGTGCACGAACCGCGCCGCCTGCATTTTCATTCCGGTCACCGGCGGCAATTGCCAGTTCCTGCGCAAAATGTCCGACCAGCGCCGCCGTCTGTTCACAGCGCTCGATTTCTCTGACGATCCGACTCTGCCATGGACGCCCTATCTCATCCAGAATCCCTGCCTGAAAGGTCAGGCTGTCGCTGAAAGAATCATTTACAAAGAAGTCCTTATCGCCATATTGGACACCGGAGATGCGAAAATGTACCTTTCTGCGGGGATCCAAAAGTTTCAATCTCTTTTCCTGCAACTTTTCGATCCAGCATACAACGCCCGGGCGATGCCCGCTGTCCTGACAAAAGACAGCCGGGAACTCCCGCCAGAATTGTTTAGCCGGGTCATGACGACAGGGCACAAATACCACCGGTTCATTTTTCTTGATTGGCATCGTGCGCCAGATGGTCATCTGTTCGGCAAAGACGTTTTCTCTGGGGAAGAAATCTCCTCCCAGCAGACAGAACCCATCCACATTCTCCCCTGTCCTGTGCAGCAACAGCCTTCTGGATTGCAGGGTGAGCAGCTGTGCCGGGTTGTCCGGGCAGCAAATTTCTGTCCGTTCCGCGCTCTTTGGTTCTTCCAATTCCCAACAGGGCTTGCTTTCGCCCCAGCATTCCCGGCTGTCGCGCAGCAGCGTCAGGTTCAGCATCAGGGTCTCGTACAGATTATCGCCCTGTGCCTGAATAAAACCGATTTTGCCCAGCCACCCGGCTCCTACTGACGGAAGTCCCTTTCCTTTTGGCTTCGCGGAGGTGTCATCATAGCCGTTCACGCACAGCAGCCACCGCGCCGCCTGCGGATAGCTCAGCTGCTCCTTGCTCTGCCCCGCATACAGTGGAAAGAGCCGGAGTTTATTGCTGCTTTCCGACATTTCACCGTTGAGTTTGGCCGCGCCGTATTCTGTGCCGATCTTTGCCTGCGGCACCTGCCAGAAGGGGTGTGTCGGGTGAAACAGCCAGAAGCGGTCCTTCCACTGCTCCAGGTAGTCCCGGACAGGCTCTGCCGGGAAATGCCCAAGCTGCCACAGCTCGCTCCAGCGCTCCAGTGCATCATCGCTCTGTGCCAGCGGTTGGGGTTTCCCCTTTGCATCCACCCGGGAGAACACGGTGAACAGCACCGCCAGCAACAGCCGCAGCACGGCGGCATCCTGCGTGGGCATTTCGCCTGCCAGATCCACATAATCCTGCGCATGGAGCAGTGCGTCCGTCAAAGAAACTTCCTGCACCGTATTGTCTGGCCGACGAACCCGGACCCACGGCTCCGTCAACAGGTTAAATTCGATTTCCTTCATCCGTTTCCTCCTTTTGGTAATATAAGCCGTTTTCACGGTCATAACAAAGTTCCATGCCCGCAAGCCGGGCAGTCAGGTTTTCATCCAGCAGCAGGATCAGTTCTCCGTGCAGCAGCGGCGACAGCTGCCACGCCGCAAGGCGGCTGCGGTTATCCGCTTCCAACTCCCGGATGACCCTATCCACCTTCCACGCTTTGCCGAACACCGCCGGGAGCCGCAGCTTCTGCCGGGCAATCTTCAGTGCCGTTTCCGGCGGGGGCGGGCTGTCAGCAGCTACGGCGCTGCCACCCTCCTGCCACGGCAGAAAGTGGATGCTGCCGTCTGCCCGACACTGCATTACAAGCACCTCTACCGAGGGGTCGCCGTCCCGCACTGCTGCCCGCGCCGCCGGGTCGGAGCGGGCACCCTCGTTCTGCATCCAGTCGTCCAGCGTATTCAACTGCGCCAGCCGGTGCGTTTCCGGCTGCGGCACAAGGTACGCCTCGGCGCGCGCTTTCTTTTTCTCCTGCGTCTGCTCATATACGCAGCGCATTTCCTCCCCCTGCGCTCCACCGGGAGCTTCCCGCTCCCAGCCGTAGACCTGCTGCACCAGCGGAGAGATTTCCTCCGGCAGCCGGATGCTCCGGGGCAGAAACTTCCGGGTGCGCCAGAGCAACCACTGTCCATATACCGCCTCGCTGCCCGCATCAAAGGCATTTTCCCCGGTGTCCAGCACCGCGCAGCAGGCCTGCTGCAATGGGGCGGGGCGGCTGCGGCGGTGACGGTGCAACCGTCCGATGCGCTGCAACAGCAGATCCATGGGGCAAAGCTCTGTAACAAGAACATCCAGATCAATGTCCAGCGACTGCTCCATTACCTGCGTGCCCACCACGATCAGGTCGTTCCGGCGCTCCGGTGCAGAGCCCTTGCCAATGCGTGCCATCAGCTGGTTTTCCCGCGCTGCGCGGTCCGGCATCAGGAACTGCGCATGGAACAGCTGCACCTCTTTGTCCGGCAGGCTTTCCCGCAGCAGCTGCGCGATCTTCTGCGCTTTTTTGACTGTGTTGACGATCACTCCCGCGCAGCCGCCCTCTGCCAGCTTCCGGCGCAGCAGCGCGGGCAGCTCCGGCTCTGTGAGCGTGGTCAGCTGCACCGTTTTACCGGGTGCGTCTGGTGGGATGGCCGTCTGCTTTACCTCTGCGCCGTCCGTCCATGTCAACAGCGGATAACCGCAGCTGGTCTTCCATGGGGCGTCCGGGACAGCCTTTTTCTGCTGGTAAGCCTCGACCAGTTCCGCGCGCCGCCGGGCAGGCAGGGTGGCTGACAGCAGGATGACCGGCACCTTGTACCAGCCCAGCCATTCCAGTGCCCGGTCCAGGTAGCAGTTCATGTAGGTATCGTAGGCGTGGCACTCGTCAATAATTACCACCTTGCCTGCAAGCCCCAGATGCCGCAGCATAACGTGCTTCTGGGCAAGTGCCGCCAGCAGCAACTGATCCACTGTGCCAATCACAAAGTTTGCCAGCAGTGCCTGCTTGTTTCCCCGAAACCACTGGTGTACCTGCACCTGATGCGCTTCCTGCGCGTCCTCCTCCAACTGCACCCCGCGCCCCTGCAGCCGCAGATAGCACTCGTTCAGTTCTGCCATGCCGTGTGCCAGCTTTATAGCCTGCGGCAGCGTCTCCTCAGACTGTGTGTCTGCCCAGCCAAGCAGCCGGGGAAAGATGCCGTTTGCCGTGGCCTGTGTGGGCAGCCCGAAAAAGACACCACCCAGCCCGAACCGGCTGGCCATGACCTCCGCAGCGGCCAGCGCTGCCTCGGTTTTACCCACGCCCATCTGTGCTTCCAAAATCAGGATGCCCGGTTCCGCTGCGGTATCCACAGCCTCCAGAACAGCCCTCTGCACCGCATTGGGCGCAAAGCCGAACCGCACCGCAAACTCCTGCGGGTCTGCGATGCCCGGCTGTGCCTCCCACGGGAAGGGCAGCGCCAGTTTTTCCCAAGCCCTGTCCACCCGCGCCGGGTAATCCTCCATGCTGCCCAACTTCTCTACCGGGATCAGGGGAAAGTATTCCGTATTGCTGGCGATCCAGTCTGCCATGATCAGAAGCCCGGTCAGAAGCACTTCCTCCTGCGGATTCAGATCATCCAACTCCGCTGTGTCGTCAAAGCCACAGTCCTGCAAAACAGTCATGAGCAGTTCTGTCCAGAAGTCCTCCCAGACCTTTTTCTGTCCCTTGGGGTAGTAGTTGCTCTCCCAACCCTCTAACTGATCATCGACCGCCGCGCAGCTCTGTGGCTTGCCGTGGTGCGCCCCCACAATGGAGGCGATCCCGCCGGGGCAGTCATCCCACAGCAGGACTGCCTCGCCCGCCCGGGCATGCGGCGACTCCCGGCGGTTCTGTTCAGGACAGTCCAGCGGCGTCAACGTTTCCAGCCGCTGCCGCGCCTCCGGCAGGGTGCGCAGGATATTTGCCTGAAAGGCTACCGTAGCCTTGCCTATATCATGGATTCCACCCAAAAACCGGGCATGCGCGAGCAACGCTTCCTCGCACTCAAAGCCCATGGCCCGTTTTACGCTTTCGGGGAGCCACTGCCGGACTAGCCGCTCCATGATGCCCGCCGTATCCCACAGATGCATCCAGAGCGGCAGCCACAGGCTGGTATTTTCTGGGTCCGTTTTACCGGCCAAAAACCTTGTTTTATTCAACGTCCTTCGCATTTTTGCTCCTTTTCCGGTGTGTGCCTTCCATGTACCGAGCATAACAGATAATGTGTACTATAATCCGTACTTTTTGTATTTTATCTCCGCAAATGAAAAAAGCGGCACACCGGGTCGTGCCTCATCACAACGAAAGTGTCCTCGCAAGGTAAAGAAACATGCTATTTATAGCCCGGTTCCGTTTTCTGTTTCAAAGATACGCTTCTGCCCTTCTGCTGTCAATGACTCTGCGCCAATTCATCAAAGCTACAAAAAAACGATTTCTTTTTTGTATAAAAAACCGCCCCGGCTTCCATTGCGGAAACCGGGGCGGTTCGTTTGTTTTATTGGTGCTTTTTCAAGCGCTCACGCAATCACTTGCGGGGATTCTTGATAGCAGCCTGAGCAGCAGCCAGACGTGCGATAGGCACACGGAAGGGAGAGCAGCTGACGTAGTCCAGACCGACATTGTGGCAGAACTCCACGCTCGTGGGGTCGCCGCCGTGCTCGCCGCAGATACCCAGACCCAGATCGGGACGGGTCTCGCGGCCGTCGTGGGCAGCCATCTTGACCAGCTTGCCAACGCCGATCTGATCCAGATGCTGGAACGGATCGCTCTCGTAGATCTTGTTCTCGTAGTATGCGCCCAGGAACTTGGCGGCATCATCACGGCTGAAGCCGAAGGTCATCTGGGTCAGGTCGTTGGTGCCGAAGCTGAAGAACTCGGCTTCCTTGGCGATCTCGCCGGCAGTCAGGGCTGCACGGGGGATCTCGATCATGGTACCGACCTGATACTTCATATCAACGCCAGCAGCGGCAATCAGTTCGTCTGCGACCTTAACCACAACGTCCTTGACGAACTTCAGCTCCTTGACCTCGCCAACCAGCGGGATCATGATGTGCGGGGTGATCACATGGCCGGTCTCAGCAGAGACGTTCAGAGCAGCCTTGATCACAGCGCGGGTCTGCATGGCTGCGATCTCAGGGTAGGTAACAGCCAGACGGCAGCCACGGTGGCCCATCATGGGGTTGAACTCGTGCAGAGAAGTAACCACGTTCTTCAGGTCATCAAAGGTCATGCCCATATCGGCAGCCAGCTCCTTGATGTCCTCGTCCTTGGTGGGCAGGAACTCGTGCAGAGGCGGGTCCAGATAACGGATGGTCATCGGGCGCTCACCCATGATGCGGTACATGGCCTCGAAGTCACCCTGCTGGAACGGCTCGACCTTGGCCAGAGCAGCTTCGCGCTCTTCCACGGTACGTGCGCAGATCATCTCACGGACAGCCTTGATGCGATCCTCTGCGAAGAACATGTGCTCGGTACGGCACAGGCCGATGCCCTCAGCACCCAGATCCACTGCCTGCTGTGCGTCGCGCGGGTTATCAGCGTTGGTCATGACCAGCAGCTGACGAGCAGCGTCTGCCCAGCCCATGAAGCGGTTGAAGTTCTTATTGCCGGTAGCGGCCACGGTAGCGACCTGCTCGCCGTAGATGTTGCCGGTAGAACCATCGATGGAGATCCAGTCGCCCTCGGCGAACTTGTGGCCATTGATCTCGAAGGTCTTTGCTTCCTCGTCGATCTTGACCTCGTTGTCATTGCCGCAGCCGGAGACACAGCAGGTGCCCATACCACGGGCAACAACAGCTGCGTGGCTGGTCATGCCGCCGCGGACGGTCAGGATGCCCTGAGAAACCTGCATGCCCACGATATCCTCGGGGCTGGTCTCCAGACGAACCAGAACGACCTTCTTCATCTTGCCGGACTTGACCATCTCCTCTGCCTCTTCAGCAGTAAAGACGATCTGGCCGCAGGCAGAACCGGGAGAAGCTGCCAGACCCTTGCCGACGACCTCGGCGGCCTTCAGGGCAGCGGCATCGAACTGGGGATGCAGCAGGGTATCCAGCTGCTTGGGCTCCACGCGCAGGACAGCTTCCTGCTCGGTGATCATGCCCTCGTCCACCAGATCACATGCGATCTGCAGAGCAGCCTGAGCGGTACGCTTGCCGTTACGGGTCTGCAGCATGTACAGATGGCCGTCCTCGATGGTGAACTCCATATCCTGCATATCGCGGAAGTAGTTCTCCAGACGGGTTGCGATCTCAACGAACTGATCGTACACCTCAGGCATCTGATCCTTCAGGTGGCTGATGGGAGAAGGAGTGCGCACGCCGGCCACAACGTCCTCGCCCTGTGCATTGATCAGGTACTCGCCCATCAGCTTCTTAGCGCCGGTGGCGGGGTCACGGGTGAATGCAACGCCGGTACCGGAGCGGTCGCCAGAGTTGCCGAATGCCATCTGCTGAACGTTGACTGCGGTGCCCCACTCGTAGGGGATCTCGTTCATCTTACGATAGACATTTGCACGGGGGTTGTCCCAGCTGCGGAAGACGGCCTTGACAGCCTCGATCAGCTGATCGCGGGGATCCTGCGGGAAGGGACGGCCTTCGTTCTCCTCGTAGATCTTCTTGAAGGTGCCGACCAGTTCCTTCAGGTCATCGGCAGTCAGGTCAACGTCGTTCTTGACGCCCTTGGCTTCCTTCATCTTGTCGATCTCGACCTCGAACAGGCTCTTCGGGACCATCATAACGACGTCCGCGAACATCTGCACGAAGCGGCGGTAGCAGTCGTATGCAAAACGGGCGTTGCCGGTCTTCTTTGCCAGACCTTCAACAGCCTCGTCGTTCAGGCCCAGGTTCAGGATGGTGTCCATCATGCCGGGCATGGACTGACGTGCGCCGGAACGGACGGAGACCAGCAGGGGGTTCTGGTTATCGCCGAACTTCTTGCCGGTGATCTCTTCCAGACCCTTGAGGTGCTCAAAGATATCAGCAGTGATCTCGTCATTGATCTGACGGCCGTCTGCATAATACTGGGTGCAGGCGTCGGTGGTGATGGTGAAACCCTGCGGCACCGGCATACCGGCTGCGGTCATTTCTGCCAGACCAGCACCCTTGCCGCCCAGAGTATTCTTCATGGTGACTTTGTCGCCGCCGAAAGCATCATTGCCTTCGCTGAAGTAGTACAGATACTTTTTGCTCATGCGTTGTTTACCTCCCATTCGTGACTGCAGCACAGCTGCACCGCAGTCTCATCGTTTGCCTTGTCTTAAAAACTCGACCGATGAACATTGTTTGTGAATGCTAAACTATTATACCAGAAAATCCATTCCTTTCCACCATGCAAAATCCCGAATTTGTCTGTTATTTTTTATGCAAATCCCTTGAAATTTGCCAAGTTTTAAGGTAGTATAAAATGGGAGAAAGTTCGAGAGGTTTTTCGTTTTCTGACGCGGATTATCCGTCTGTTGGATACAACTTTCTATCCCTGTAATTTCAGCTTTTCTTTTTTGTCGGCGCAAAGCTTCTGTTGTATCCATCTTTGGATATGGATGCATCATTTTTCCGGGTCGGGCCTTATCATCCACCCGCCGGGAGCCGCCGTGCCGGAAGGGAGATCTATCGTATGGAAAATTCTGTTTCTTCTGCTGCGCTGAATGCAGCGCGTGAGCAGCTGGATGCCGCCGAAGCCGCCCGCGAGGTCATTCTGCTGCAGCACATCGCAAACGGCGTGATCATCGACAGCCGCACCGTGCAGATCGCACCGGACGTGGTCATCGCCCCGGGTGCCGTCATTCTGGCCGGTACCATCCTGCGCGGCAGAACGGTCATCGGTGCGGGCTGCATCATCGGCCCCAACACCCTCATTGAGGACAGCATCGTAGACGAGGGCAGCACCGTCAACGCCAGTCAGGTGTACAGCAGCCACATCGGCCCTCACAACAACATCGGCCCCTTCACCCATGTGCGGGTGAACACCGTCACCGACTACGGCGTGCATCTGGGTGCATACGTGGAGACCAAGAACTCCAACTTTGCCCGGGGCAACACGGTGAGCCATCTGACCTACATCGGCGACAGCGATGTGGGCAAGTACTGCAACTTCGGCTGCGGCACCGTCACCTGCAACTACGACGGCAAGGATAAGTTCCGCACTACAATCGGCGATTACTGCTTCATCGGCTGCAACACGAACCTTGTGGCCCCCGTGAAGGTGGGCGATGGTGCCTACACCGCCGCCGGCAGCACCATCACCAAGGACGTGCCCGCACAGGCGCTGGGCATCGCCCGGGAGCGCCAGACCAATCTGGAGGGCTGGGCAGAGCCCAAGATGGAAGCCTACATTGCCAAAAAAAAGAAGCTGGAAGACGAGCAGAGCAAGTAAGCTGTCCGTTTTTCGCGTACAGACCGCTGCACAGGATGGCCCTGCGCGGCGGTTTTTGTTTGCAGGTGCATCTTTTTCGCTTATAATGTATATCTTTTTGCACGCGCGTATGTTATACTTAGGACTTGCATCGGACAATTTATCACAAAAAGGAAAATATAACACTCATGAATACAAATGACATCTGGCTGATTGCCGGTCTTGGCAACCCGGAAACAAAATACGACGGCACCCGCCACAATGCGGGCTATGCCGCGCTGGACTATCTGGCCGACAAGTGGGGCATTTCGGTCAGCAAAACCAAATTTGAAGGCCTGTGGGGTCAGGGCGAAGTGGACGGCCACAAGGTGGTGCTGCTCAAGCCCCTGACCTACATGAACCTTTCGGGCGACTCCATCGCCCCCACGGCGGGCTTTTTCAAGATCCCTGCCGACCACGTCATCGTTCTGTGCGACGATATCACCCAGAACCCCGGCAAGCTGCGCATCCGGCCCTCCGGCTCCGCAGGCGGACATAACGGCCTGAAGAGCATCATTGCCCGCTTGGGCGGGGAGAACTTCCCCCGCATCCGCATCGGCGTGGGTGCCAAGCCCCACCCGGACTACGACCTTGCCGCGTGGGTGCTGGGCAAGTTCCCGGCAGAGGATGCCAAGGCTCTGAGCGGCCGCTACCCCGACCTTGAGGCCGCCGCAAAGCTCATCATGGACGGCAAGCTGAGTCTGGCACAGAGCAAATATAACGGGTAAGAACCCCATTTAAAACGCCCTCCGCTTGCGCTCTGGGCATTTTCAGCGGAATTTTATTTTTATTGTTTGTGTTTGTCGCGGCCTGCAGGCCGCGACAAACACATTTTCACCGAGTGGGGCAGCACTGGCAAGCTGCATTTATGTTCTTTGATGCATTTTGAGGTCACGCCCCCTCTCGTGAAAAAGCAGCAGAGAAAAGCCCGCAGGCTTTTCTCTGCTGCAAATAAAAAATAATCATTCCTCTGCCATTGCCAAAGCGCAACAGCGACGACCGCCGCCAGTGGCGGAAACAGGGAGGAGTTGTTGGGGCAGCGGCCAGCAAGATGCGAGCGCCGCTCAAGGCGTGAAGCAGATGCTGGGTGCCGCAACCCGTCTGCGGCGGCAATTTCAAATCGTCATTCCAGTAGGAAAGGAGGTTTTTCCATGTACGAAGCCTTACTCAAGGCCACACCGGAATATCAGAAGATCGCGGCCAGCTTTGCACAGCCCGGCCCGGCAGCGCTGTTCGGTCTGCCGCCTGCGGGCCGTGCCCTGCTGTACGCCGCGCTGCAAAAAGACCTTGGCCGGGTGCTGTGCATCGTGACCCCCGGCGAGGCCGAGGCCACCCACTTTGCGGACGACCTCAAGGCACTGGGGCTTGCCGCTGCGGTGTTCCCGCCCCGGGACTTTATGCTGCGCCCAGTGGAGGGCGCGGGCCGCGAGTACGAGTACCGCCGCCTTTCGGTGCTAGGCTCCCTTGCAGGCGGGCGGCTGAACGCGGTCTGCGTGCCCGCCGAAGCGCTGTTGCAGTACACCGTGCCCCGGGATGAATTTTTAAAGAACACTCTTACCCTCAAACCCGGCATGGTGTACAACCGCGAGGGTCTTGTGGCCCGGCTGTTCGCCGCCGGGTATGTGCGGCGCAGTCAGGTGGACGGCCCGGGACAGTTCAGTGTGCGCGGCGATATCGTGGATATCTATGCGCCGGATATGCGCCAGCCTGCCCGCGTGGAGTACTGGGACGACGAGATCGATTCCATTTCTTCCTTCGACCTGCTCACCCAGCGGCGGGACAGCGCACTGGAAAAGATCTATCTTTCCCCTGCCCGCGAGGTGCTGTTCGGCGATACCGCCGAGACTGCCGTGGCCCTGCGTGCCGCCATCAAAAAGGCACGCGGCCGGCACCGCACCGCACTGGAAAAGGCCACGGAAGCCGACCTTGCTCAGCTGGACTCCGGCCTGATGCCGGAAGCCATGGATAAATACTACGGCCTGCGCTATCCGAGCCCGGCCACCCTGCTGGATCATCTGGACACACCGCTGTTCATTCTGGACGAGGTGGGCGGCATCCGGGATGCCCAGAAGGCCACCGAGTTCCGTCGCAGCGAAGAGCTGACCGGCCTGTTGGAAGAGGGTGTGCTCTGCCCCGGGCTGGATGTACTCTACCAGACCATGGACGACCTTGCCGCTGCCGCCCAGAAGCAGAGCACCCTGCTGTGCGAGAACTTTCTGCGCGGCATGAACGAGTTCAAACTGAAAGATCTCATCAACGCCGAGGCCTTTGCCGCCCCCAACTGGAACGGCGACCTTGTCTCCCTGCGAGAAGACCTTGACCCGCTCATTGCGCAGGGCTATGCCGTCACCCTGTTTTCCGGAACGCCCAAGGGTGCCGCCGCCCTCACCCGCGACCTTGCCGACAAGGGCTACTCCGTGAGCATGAGCCGGGATGTGCGGCCCACAAAAGGCATCGTACAGGTGCTGCCGGGCCATCTGACCGCCGGGTGCACCTTTCCCTTTGCCCATGCGGCGGTGCTGTCCAGCCGCAGGCACGGCCTGGAGGAAGAGACCTCCGCCGAGACCAAAAAGCGTAAAAAGAACAAGAACGCCCTTTCCAGCCTTTCGGACATCAAGCCCGGGGACTATGTGGTGCACCAGAGCCACGGCATTGGCATGTATGCGGGCATCCAGCGGCTGGAAGTGCAGGGTGCCACGAAAGATTACCTGAAGGTGCAGTACTCCGGCTCGGACGTGCTGTATGTACCGGTGACCCAGCTGGACCTGCTGAGCCGCTACACCGCCCCCGGCGACGAGGAAAAGGTAAAGCTGGCAAAGCTGGGCGGTGCCGAGTGGCAGCGCACCCGCGCCAAGGTAAAAAAAGCCACCGAGGAAATGGCGCAGGAACTGATCGAGCTCTACGCCCGCCGCCGTCAGGCCACGGGCTACGCCTTTCCGCCGGACGGCGACTGGCAGCGGGACTTTGAGACCCGCTTTGACTACGACGAGACAGACGACCAGCTGAACGCCACCGCCGAGATCAAGCAGGACATGGAAAAGGGCTGGCCCATGGACCGCCTGCTGTGCGGCGACGTGGGCGTGGGCAAGACCGAAGTGGCCCTGCGCGCCGCCTTCAAGTGCGTGATGGGCGGCAAGCAGTGCGCCATCCTTGCCCCCACCACCCTGCTGGCGTGGCAGCACTACAACACCATCCTCTCCCGCATGGAAGCTTTTCCCGTGAAGGTGGAGATGATGTCCCGCTTCCGCACCGCAAAACAGCAGAAGGAGACCCTCCGGGGCCTGCAGTCGGGCAGTGTGGACATCGTGGTGGGCACCCACCGGCTGCTGTCCAAGGACGTGAAGTTCCATGACCTCGGCCTTGTCATCATCGATGAAGAGCAGCGCTTCGGTGTGAAGCACAAGGAAAAGCTCAAGGAGAACTTCATCGGGGTGGACATGCTCACCCTTTCGGCTACCCCCATCCCCCGCACGCTGAACATGGCCATGAGCGGAATCCGGGACCTTTCCACCATCGAGCAGCCGCCCATCGAGCGGCAGCCCGTGGAGACCTTTGTGCTGGAATACAACGACGTGATCCTTGCCGAAGCCATGAAGAAGGAGCTTGCCCGGGGCGGGCAGGTGTACTACCTGCACAACCGGGTGGACAACATCGAAGCCTGCGCCGCCCATGTGAGCAAGCTGGTGCCCGGCGCACGCATCGGCATTGCCCACGGCAAGATGACCGAGGAAGAGCTGAACCCCGTGTGGCAGCATCTGCTGAACGGCGAGATTGATATTCTGGTGTGCACCACCCTCATCGAGACCGGCATCGACGTGCGCAACTGCAACACCCTCATCATCGAGGATGCCGACCGCATGGGCCTTGCCCAGCTGTACCAGATAAGAGGCCGGGTGGGCCGCTCCGGCCGCAAGGCCTATGCCTACTTCACCTTCCGGCGGGACAAGACCCTGACCGATATCGCCCAGAAGCGGCTCTCCGCTATCCGGGAGTTCACGGCCTTCGGCTCCGGCTTCCGCATCGCCATGCGGGATCTGCAGATCCGGGGTGCGGGCAGTCTTCTGGGCCACAGCCAGCACGGCCACATGGAGGCCGTGGGCTACGACCTCTACGTGAAGATGCTGGGGCAGGCCATTGCCCGGGCCAAGGGCGAACCTGTCCGGCGGGACAAGAGCGAATGCCTTGTGGACCTGCGGGTGGATGCCTTCATCCCGGAGAAATATATCGCAGACGGCCCGGGCCGCATTGAAGCTTATAAGCGCATTGCCGCCATCCAGACGGCAGAGGATGCCGCCGATGTGCTGGACGAGCTCATCGACCGCTACGGCGACCCGCCGCCCTCGGTGAGCGATCTGGTCAACGTGTCGCTGGTACGCGTGCAGGCCAGCACTGTGGGCGTGACCGAAGTGACCCAGAAAAAGGACACCCTCACCCTGCAGCTGGAAAGTCTGGAACTACCCATGATCCGGGGCCTGCTGGTGGCCTTCAATGGCCGCGTCACCGCCGGTGCAGGCAACCGGCCCTATCTCTCGGTCACGCTTCAGCCCGACGAAAAGCCGCTGGAGCTGCTGCAAAGCATCCTCAAGGCGATGGCAGAGATCCTTGCCTCCGCCGAGCAAAAATAAACATCATAGGAGCATTACCATGAAAAAGAAACTTCTCGCGCTGATCTGCGCACTTGCACTGGTGTTCAGCCTTGTGGGCTGCACCATTTCCGCCCCGGACACCGTGGGCAACATCGGTGATTTTGAGATCACCTCCGGCATGTATCTGCTGGCACAGTACGGTGCTTACCAGCAGGCCGCCCAGCTTGCCGGCACCGATCAGGACACCACCGACGTAAAAGCCTTCCTGAAGGAGACCATCACCACCGACTCCGACAGCGGCGAGACCGCTGTGGTCAGCGACTACGTGGCCCAGAAAACGCAGGAAACACTGGAAACGCTGGCCGCTGTGGATGCCCGCTTCAAGGCACTGGGCGGTGAGATGACCGATGAGCAGCTTTCCACTGCCGACCGTTATGCCCAGCAGATGATGGACCAGTACGGCGACACCTACACCGCCAACGGCATTGGTCTGGAGACCGTCAAGGCATATGAACGTCTGCAGGTGGAGCACACCGCCCTGCTGGATATGGTCTACGGCCCGGACGGCGAGACCCCAGTGGAGGACGACGAGCTGACCAGCCATCTGGACGACAGCATGTATGAGATCTGCTACATCAGCATCCCGCTGTACAATACCAGCACCTACGCCTTTGCGGACGATGACCAGAAGGCCGAGATGCTCAAGCTGGCACAGGCCGCTGCCGACAGCGTCAACGCCGCAGGCGGCGAGACGGTCTCGGATCAGGTAAGTGCCCTGCATGAGGCCGCACAGAATGCCCTGCCGGACATCTACGCTGTGCTGGACAGCGAAACCTCCGACGACAGCGCCAGCGTCCAGACCGAGCTGCTGACCGAGAGCGATGTTGCTTCGGCCTTTACGCAGGACGGTGCTGCCGATGCTCTGCGCAGCCTTTCCTACGGCGAAGCCGCTGCCGTGCAGATCAACGGCTCCACCCTGCTCCTGATGGTGCGTGTAGACCCGCTGAGCGTTTCTTCGCTGGACGACCTGCGCAGCCAGATCCTGAGCGATATGAAGGGCGGCGAGCTGGACGACGCACTGGCCGCAGGCGGTGCAGAGCTGGCACACGATCTGGACAGCTCTGCCATGAACAAGCTGCCCGCCAAAAAGATCGTGAACAACAGCGCCAACAGCTGAGAGCTGCTGTAACATAAAACTCCCTCAGTCATCGCGCAGCGATGACTGAGGGAGTTTTTTCTTTTACCGCGTCACTTTTGCGAACTCTGCGGCAAGGGCAGCATTCACCGAGCGGACGGCATTGGCATCCGGCTTGATCTCGGCCCGGTCATAGGTAAACAGACCGTTCACCTCATCTTCCACATCCGTCAGCTGGGTGTACACCAGCGCCGAGAGTCCTTTTTTGAGCTGCGGCAGCACCGTGCCCAATTGCAGCTTTTTGCAGCGGGCGGTCAGGTCTGCGCGGCTCTTGGCCGTGCCGTAGCCGTAGGTTTTGCCCGGTGCTTCGTGCCCCGGCATGGGCCATGCAATACCGCCGTATTCACTCAGGGCCACGGTACGGCTTCCGGGCTTTACATGCAGCGGATAGAAATAGTTGTGGATGGAGCACACATCTCCGCCGCCCTGATCATACCAACCGCTGGCCTCGTCCACAAGGCGGGTATCGTCCAGCGTGCGGATGGCCTGCACTGCCCTGGCCGCATCAAACTGGCCCCAGCCTTCGTTGAAGGGTACCCAGCAGCCGATGCACGGATGGCAGCGCAGGGCTTCCACGGTGGCTTGCAGCTCTTTGCGGTATGTTTCCCGGCTGGATGCTTTTCCGCGGCTCAGCAGGCCCCAGAGCGGTTCTGCGTCGGGCAGGCGGCGCACAAGGGGCTGCAGCACATTGGTCAGGTAGGTGACGAACCACAGGTTGTATCTGCTGCCGCCGTTCACCATGTCCTGCCAGACCACAAGGCCCAGCCTGTCGCAGTGGTAGTACCAGCGCTGCGGCTCGATCTTGGCGTGCTTGCGCAGCAGGTTGAATCCCAGCGCTTTCACCTCGCTCAGCTCCCGCTCCACCGCCGCATCGGAAGGCGGGGTATACAGGCCCTGCGGCCAGTAGCCCTGGTCCAGCAGGCCGTTGAGCAGGATGGGCTTTCCGTTTAGGCAGAAGCGCAGCACGCCCCGCGCATCCGGCTCACAGCTCCACTTGCGCAGGGCAAAGTAGCTGTGAACGGTGTCGAACTGCTCCTCCCCTCCCTGCATGGTGCCCACGGTCAGGTCATACAAAAACGGGGTATCCGGGCTCCACGGAAAGAAATGTTCCTCCGGGATGTTCAGCGTCACCTCGCCGTCCCGGTCCGCTTCGTCGCTGCCCCAGTCCTCGGCAATGGTCACGCCCCCGGCCCGCACCACGGCCCACAGGTTCACTGCACCTCCGGGCATGGAAGTATGGGCTTTCACGGTCACGGTGCGGGCATCGTAGTCCGGCGTGACCGTGAGCGACTGGATGTAGTTTTCCGGCACACGCTCCAGCCAGACCGTCTGCCAGATGCCGCTCTGGGCCGGATAGAACATGCCGCCGGGCTTCAGGGTCTGCTTGCCCCGTGCCTGCGTGCCGCTGTCCGTAGGGTCCTGCACGGCCACCCACAGGCTGTTGCGGCCCGTATCGTTGAGCTGGGCGGTGACATCCAGTGTGAAGGGCCAGTAGCCGCCCCGATGGCCGCCCACCAGATGGCCGTTCACCTGCACCGCACAGGCATCGTCCACCGCGCCGAAGTGCAGCAGCACCCGGCCCCCTTCTCCCGGAGGGGGAGCAAAGGTGCAGTGGTAGTGCAGCCACTGGCCGGGCTGCAGGGTGCGGCCCACGCCGGAGGCCTTTGTTTCCGGAGAGTAGGGCACCAGAATGCTGCCGTCCCACGCAGCGGGGTATTCTGTTGTCTGAGTAATGGCGTACTTCCACAGGCCGTTCAGGTTCTCATAGCTGTCCCGGCGCATAGCCGGGCGAGGATATTCCGGGAGTGGTTGCATGGTTTCACCGCCTTTGATTTGTTGGTTTCATTCTAGCACAGGGCGGGTGGCTTGTATAGACTGAGCAGCAACGATTTGGAATTGCCGCCGCGTTCGCTCTGGACGAGTTGTGGCACCCAGCGTCTGCTGCGGCCCTTGAGCGGGCCTTGCATCCTGCTGGCCACGGCCCCACGCGATTACGCTCTGCACCGGAAGCATTTTCCACATACAAAAAGGCTACTGCACCAAATGGCGCAGCAGCCTTTGTTTTTGCAATGATAAAACAGAAAACCAGAAGTCAGAGCTTACTCTTCGTCCTCGCCCTCATCCTCGTCATCTTCGTCATCATCGTCCTCTTTCGGCTTATAGAAGATGCCGCTCAGGAGGATGCTGATGAAGTACAGCAGCACCATGGGGCCGGCCACCATGCACTGAGACACGATATCCGGCGGGGTGACAACGGCCGCGATGAAGAAGATGATCACGATGGCAACGCCGCGCACCTGCTTGAGCAGCTGCGGGTTGATAATGCCCATCTTGGACAGGATGATGGTGATCAGAGGCATCTCAAACACGCAGCCAAAAATGATGAACATGGTCAGACAGAGGTTGACGTAGCTCTCGATACTGGTGGTGGTCTGGATGTACTCGGCACCCTCGATGCCGGTGCTGAGGAAACGCAGCATGAAGGGCATCATGAGCTTGTAGGCGAACAGCACGCCCACGCAGAACAGGATAAGGCCCAGCAGCATGACCAGCTTGAAGAAGGTGCTCTCGCTCCGTTTCAGACCCGGCCTTGCAAATGCATAGATGTGGTAGAACGCCACCGGCACAGTGACCACCACGCCTGCCAGAATGGAGACGCGGAAATACTGCATCAGCTTTTCCTGCGGGGCAATGGAAACAAACTCGTAATAGTCGCGGCCCATGGCAGTGAGCAGATCGATCAGACGGTCGGCGTATGCCAGCGAGACCACAACACCCACCACGAACACCACCGCGCAGATGATCAGCCTGTTCCGCAGTTCTTTCAGATGGCCGGTCAGCGTCATGCTGCCGTCCTCTGCCATGACTTCGGCTTTTTTCTTTTTGCGCTTAACGTTCGTAGCCACAATTACTCCTCGTCTTCGTCCTTCTTGGAAACCTGCTTCTCGGTCTTCTCCTCGGAATCATCGGAGCCTTCCTCGTCCTCCATGCCCTTCTTGAAGCCGTTGATGGTCTTGCCGAACATCTTGCCCAGCTTCGGCAGGTTCTTGGGTCCAAAGATCAGCAGAGCGACGACCAGGATGATCAGCAGTTCGTTAGTACCAATACGCATAATAAAAATCTCCTTTTTACTTTGCCGCGCCGCGTGGCGGGCTTATTGCATGTATCAGGCAACCGCGGGCGCGGGTGCATCCAGTAAGTAATCAGTCCTTCGGCAGAACATCATTCTGACGAGGGTCTTCCTCCACCGGCTCGGCCGCAGGAGCAGCCTCGGCAGCTTCCTGTGCGGGAGCCGCTTCTGCAGCAGGCTCGGCCTTTTCCTCTGCGGGTGCAGCGGCAGGCTCAGCCTTTTCAACCGGGGCGGCGGGTTCTTCGGCCTTCTCGGCAGGTGCAGCGGTCTCCTCAGCGGGAGCGCTCTCCTCTGCCTTGGCGGCAGATGCAGCGTCCTCTTCCAGCTCTTCCACCGGCTCCTCGGTCAGCTCGGTCACTTCCTCGGCGGCTTCTGCCTTGGCAGCTTCCTCCTTGCTGGTCTTGCCGATACCGGTAAAGCTCTTGGTCACATCCTTGACGCTGTTGTCGATATCCTTCTTGATATCGGTCAGCGGGGCTACAGCTTCCTTCAGAGGAGCTTGGATCTCATTCAGCGGCTCCACAACGTTCTTCTGGATCTCCTCAGAAGCAGCGCCGGTGTACTTTTTCAGTTCACGCAGCATCTTGCCGATCTTCTTTGCGTAGACGGGCAGCTGATCCGGGCCGATGAACACGAACGCCACGATCACGATGACGACAAGTTCCCAAAAACCAATTTTCATACTAACTCGTTTCCTTTCCTGTGCGGCGGGACGTTTTCTGGGGCCGACGCACCTGCATTGCAGTGCGTGCCGTGAACCGTTCTTTGCCCTGTTCTTCGTCCGCTTCCGTGGGAGTTCGGCGCTCTTTGCGCCTGTGTTGCCCTACTTATACCGAAAAGTGGTGAACTCATTCTGAACAATATATGAATTTTTCATGAACGAGTGCATATTCAGGGTATTTTTGTAAACAAATAATATTTTGCACTTGCTTTATTACATTTTGGATAGGATACAACAGCGCAGTCTTTTGCAAAAAAAGAGGACACCGCACAAAACGGTGTCCCCTGAAGCGTCCTTTGCGGGGATCAGTGGCCGCAGCTCTCGCAGTGGTCGCAGTCCTCTTCGAGCTTACCCACGATGGGTTCCGGATCGATGCCCTGACGGCGGTAGTAGTCGGACAGAGCAGCCTTGACGGCCTGCTCGGCCAGAACAGAGCAGTGCACCTTGATGGGAGGCAGACCTTCCAAAGCTTCCACAACGGCCTTGTTGGTCAGCTTGAGCGCCTCGTCGATGGTCTTGCCCTTGATGAGGTCGGTGGCCATGCTGCTGGTGGCGATGGCGGCACCGCAGCCGAAGGTGAGGAACTTGACATCCACGATCACGTTGTTCTCGATCTTCAGGTACATGCGCATGATATCGCCGCACTTGGGGTTGCCCACTTCGCCCACGCCGTTTGCGTCGGGGATCTCACCCACATTGTGCGGATTTGCAAAATGCTCCATGACCTTTGCGCTATACATGCTTGCCATAATTACTGCTCTCCCTTCAGGCTGAACTGGCGGGCCGTGTTCTGGCCCTGCAGCCACATACAACTCATAGCACGGCGGCGGGGGATCACTTCCTCCAGCACGTCGCACAGATATTTTGCTTCTTCCATGGTGTTCTGCGGGCCAAAGGTGAACCGCATGGAGCCGTGGCCGATCTCCTCAGGCACGCCGATGCTCAGCAGGACATGGCTGGGGTCCAGACTGTCGGAGTTGCAGGCAGAGCCGGTGGAGGCGCAGATGCCGTGCATATCCAGATCCAGCAGGATGGTCTCGCCTTCCAGACCCGGGAAGCTGATGTTCACATTGTTGGGCAGACGGGGGCTGCGGCCGCCGTTCAGGCGGGCTTCCGGGATGTTCTTGAGGACGCGGTCGATGACATAATCGCGCAGCTCGCTCTCGTGGGCCATGCGCTCATCCAGATGCGCCGTGGCGATCTCCAGTGCCTTGCCCATGGCAGCAATGCCGGCCACGTTCTCGGTGCCTGCACGGTGGCGGGCCTCCTGACTGCCGCCATCGATCAGGTTCTGGGGCCATACGCCCTTGCGGCAATACAGGGCACCCATGCCCTTGGGGCCGTTGAACTTGTGGGCGCTCATGGACAGCATATCCACGCCCAGCTCCTTCACATCCACGGGGATGGCACCCACAGCCTGCACCGCGTCGGTGTGCATCCACACACCGTGCTTGTGAGCAACCTCGGCGATCTCCTTGATGGGCTGGATGGTGCCGATCTCGTTGTTGGCCATCATGATGCTGACCAGCGCGGTATCGGGACGGATGGCAGCTTCCACGTCCTCGGGACGGATGTAGCCCTCGGCGGTGGGCTTGATATAGGTCACTTCAAAGCCCATGCGCTCCAGTGCAGCCATGCTGTGCATGATAGCATGGTGCTCAAAAGCGCTGGTGATGAGGTGCTTTTTGTTCTGGCGTGCCTTGGTGAAGGCGGTGCCCTTTACGGCCCAGTTGTCGGCCTCGGAGCCGCAACTGGTAAAGAAGAGCTCAGCCGGACTTGCATTGATGGCCTTTGCCACCTGCGCACGACCGGTGTCCACGAATTCCTTAGCCTCATAGCCCACACTGTAATGGCTGCTGGGGTTGCCGCAGGCACCGCTCAGGGCTTTGACCATCAATTCCAGTGCCTCGGGAGCACAGGGAGTGGTGGCAGCATTATCCAGATAAACCACTTTTTCCATGTTTTCCATAGGAATGATCCTTTCTTATTGAACGCGTCTGCGGGAGCCTTGAATGCCCTGTGCAGATGCGGAATCCTTTCAACGGATAAGTTATACCATATCATTCCCTAGTATGTCAATATGAATACTGGATTTTCGTGATTCAGTCACCTTTTTTGCCCTTTCCGGTCAGTTTTCCCAGTACCACCTTCCACTTGGGGTAGCCCCAGCGCTTATCTTCGGCAAAATCGTCCGCCAGCTTCCACGGAAAATTGCTGCCGTCAAAGTAAAGATTGCCCGCCTCGTCCACGCGGTCCAGCTTTTTGGGCAGATACGCCTCGTCGTAGTAGCTCTTGCGGCGGTCGGGCAGCACCCAGTGCAGGGTGCCGTCCTCGTCCATGCCGGATGCCCATACGCCGAACACGAAGGTTGCGGCTTCGCCGTAGCAGTGCTGCTCAAAGCGGATGGCACCATCGTAATAGAACTTGATGACCTCCAGCGTGCCGGATTCCTTTTTGCCGTCGCGGCCCAAGGTGGGGCGGTAGTCCTGCTGGTAGCGGCAGCCGCAGTGACTGCCGGCAAAATCTTTTGCGTGGAACGACATGGAGTTATCCTTCTTTCTTTTTAAAAATGCCCTTCAAAGTCGCCCTCGATCTCATAGGGCCAGCTCAGGATGCCGCCCAGATCGTACAGGCGGGTGTAGCCAAGGCTTTCCAGCTTGCGCACGGCATCGGCACTGCGGCGGCCGGTGCGGCAGTAGACCAGCCATACAGCGTTCTTATCTGGCAGCACCTCAGCCGCACGGCTCAGCACCTGACCCAGCGGCAGCAGCTTTGCGCCGGGGATGTGGCCCACGGCAAACTCGTCCGGCTCCCGGACATCTACAGCAGCCGCCTCGTGTGCATCCAGCAGACGGATGGCATCGGCAGCCGTGATCTTCTCACTCATACTCTCACTCCTTATAATATTCTCTTATCCATCCTATGATAGCAGACCTTTTTTGTTTGCACAAGAGGATACCTTTGCAAAATCCGAGCAACGTGCTATACTATAGGAAGCAATAAGGAGAGGATCGCCATGAAATTTTCGACCAAAAGCCGTTATGCCCTGCGCCTGATGGCCGAGCTGGCACGTTATGCGCCGGGCACCACCGTGAGCCTTAAGGAGATCAGTGAGCGGCAGAACCTGAGCCTGAAATATTTGGAGCAGATCGTGACCCCGCTGGCCCGTGTGGGCCTTGTAAAAAGCGAGCGCGGCAGTCAGGGCGGCTACCGCCTGACCAAAGCCCCTGCCGACTACACCGCCGGCGAGATCCTGCGCGCCATTGAGGGCAGCGTGGCACCCATTCCCTGCCTTGGCAGCGAGACCAACGAGTGCCCCATGTGGGAGCAGTGCTTCACCCTGCCCTTCTGGACCGGCCTTGATGAGGTGATCAACCAGTATATCGACAGCGTAACGCTGGAACAGCTTTCCAGCCAGCTGCCTGCATCCGATAAAAAAGAAGGCTGTTGCAGCTGCGGCACGAAAAATGCCTGAATCTTGAAAGAAATGCTTGACATTCGCCTTTGCATCGGCTATAATAACAAAGCATTCAGCGAATGCCTATAGGGGTATAGCTCAGCTGGTAGAGCAGCGGTCTCCAAAACCGCGTGCCGTGAGTTCGAAACTTACTACCCCTGCCATAAACGCACAGGTTTTTCGGAACCTGTGCGTTTTGTTTTTGTACTCAAAGCAATCCGCACTCCGTCAGCCTGCTTTTGCAGTCATACAACAAAAAAACACCCCGAAGTCCTAAGGCTTCGAGGTGTCTGCTGTGGAGCTGCTATCCAGATTCGAACTGGAGACCTCATCCTTACCAAGGATGCGCTCTACCAACTGAGCTATAGCAGCAAATGGCGACCCGGATCGGGCTCGAACCGACGACCCCCAGCGTGACAGGCTGGTGCTCTAACCAACTGAGCTACCGGGCCATGATCGCTCAAGTTTCGCGCGGCGCTTACCGCCGGAACGTGCTTTATTATATCGAAAAAGCGTCCGCTTGTCAAGCATGAATTTACGAAAAACGCAAAAAAGCCTGAAAGAGCCGTTCAAAGCCCGCTCTGCCCTGTTCCGGACCCGCACAGCAGAAACGATCTACACAAAGAAAAACGCCCCGAAATCTTTCGACTTCAGGGCATCTGAGCTGGAGCTGCTATCCAGATTCGAACTGGAGACCTCATCCTTACCAAGGATGCGCTCTACCAACTGAGCTATAGCAGCGCAATCACAGCTCAGTTATAATACCACAGTTTCCACCGTTTGGCAAGAGGTTTTTGCAAAAAAATCTGGATTTTTGCAAAAAAGTCGTTTTTTACGAAAGAACTCCCCCAGTCTGCTTACGCAGACAGCCCCCTCGGAGATGGGGCCTTTGGCAGTACGGACAACTTTCCGGTTTTGCCAAGGGCTCCCTCTCTGAGGGAGCTGGCATCGCGCAGCGATGACTGAAGGAGTCTTACTTTATCACTCGATCAGGCCGTTCAGCAGGGACAGGCACTTGCGGCTGTGCAGCTTGCGGATCGCCTTTGCCTCGATCTGGCGCACACGCTCACGGGTAACGCCAAAGTCACGGCCAACCTCTTCCAGCGTACGGGGACGGCCATCGTCCAGACCAAAGCGCAGGCGGATGACCTTCTCTTCACGAGGGGTCAGGCTCTTGAGAGCCAGATTGATCTGCTGTGCCACCATGGCGCGGTCTGCGGCCTTGCCGGGGGCTTCGGCGTTTTCGTCTGCGACGAAATCGCCCAGAGAAGAATCCTCTTCCTCACCCACGGGGCTTTCCAGACTTGCCGGCTCCTGTGCCATGCGCTGGATCTCGCGCACACGCTCCACACTCATATCCATGGCCTTTGCCAGCTCTTCCGGGGTCGGCTCGTGACCGTTCTGGTACACCAGCTGGTTGGTGGCCTGACGCATCCGGTTGATGGTCTCCACCATGTGCACCGGGATGCGGATGGTACGGGCCTGATCCGCAATGGCACGGGTGATGGCCTGACGGATCCACCAGGTTGCATAGGTGGAGAAGCGGAAGCCGCGGTCACAGTCGAACTTCTCGGCAGCCTTGATCAGGCCGATGTTGCCCTCCTGGATCAGATCCAGGAATGCCAGATTGTGGCCCACATGCTTTTTGGCAATGGACACCACCAGACGCAGGTTCGCTTCGCTCAGGCTGCGGCGGGCGTTCAGGCCATCGCGGCGGGTCTTGAGCAGCTCAGCGCGCTTTTCGTCGCTCAGGGGGCCGTTCTCCACAGCCTCCATAGCTTCCTCTTCGGCAGCCTTTTCCTCGGCATCCTCGCTGGGCTTCTCGTTGCCCTCCTCGTCCAGATCTTCGGTATAGCTGCGGCTGTTCTCATCCTCTTCAAACGAGAAGCGGGCGCTGTTCTTTTTGATGTACTCCGGCCCGCCGTACTTCTGGCGGTCGGCCTGCAGGATGTGCGCCGCCTCGGCACCGGCATGGATGCGACGGCTCAGCTCCACCTCCTGCTCCGCGCTCAGCAGCGGGATCTGGCCGATCTGCTTGAGGTAGTTCTTAACGGGGTCGTCCAGCAGTTCGTCCATGGCAGCCTTCAGGTCTGCAGGGTTCTCCTCGCTCTGCTCTTCCTCGTCCTCGCTGATGCCCATATCATCGTTGTTGTTCTCGGCATTCTCGACCTCGGCCATGATGCTGTCCACATCCAGCGTAGGCTCTGCATCCTCTTCCAGAACCTTGATGCCGCGTTCTTCCAGAAGGGTGTAGAGCGTTTCCTCATCCATTCTGCACTGTGCAGCCAGCGCCTTGGCCTCCTTGGCCGAAATGGTGCCTTCGCCTTTCGTCAACAGTTCCTTTAAAGTCATGCCCATTTTGCTCTCTCCTTCTTGCTCCGGGGATGCTCCCGCCGGGGGAAATCCTGTAATAAAGTGTTCCTGCGCATCAGATCACAAGTCCTCCGTTCACGCCGAACACCTGACCGGTGATGTAGCCCGCACCCTCGCCGGCAAGGAACACCAGCAGCTGCGCCACTTCGTCTGCGCTGCCAAGACGGCCCACAGGGGTCTCTTCGGCCAGCGCGGCCTTATCCTCGGCGGTGAATGCTGCCATCATATCGGTATCAATGACCCCGGGCGCAACACAGTTCACTGTGATGCCGCTTGGGCCTTCTTCTTTGGCCAAAGCCTTGGTCAGGCCGATCAGGCCTGCCTTTGCTGCAGAGTAATGCACCTCGCAGCTGCCGCCGGTCTGGCCCCACATGCTGCTCACGGTCAGGATGCGTCCGGCCTTGCGGCGGATCATACCCGGCAGCGCCAGCTGACACAGGTGGAACGCACCGGTCAGGTTCACGTCCAGCATATGCTGCCACTCTTCCGGGGTGATGTCGGTGAACAGCTTCTGCTGGGCGATGCCCGCATTGCTCACCAGCACATCCACACGGCCCAGTGCCTGTTCTGCGGTGCGGAACGCAAGCTCGCAGCTGGCGCGGGACGCCACATCGCACTGCACGGCGGTGATACCGGGCAGCTGTTTTTCCAGCTCTGCAGCGGCTTTGGCATTGCTGTGGTACAGCACCGCCACGCGGTAGCCCGCCGCATAGAACGCCCGGGCCGCAGCGGCACCAATGCCGCGGTCGCCGCCGGAGATCAGCACACAGCGGCCATTGGCTGCTACCTGCACGGTAGGTGCCGGTGTTTTCTCCGGCTCTTCCTGCACAGGCTCCGGCATTTCCGGCTGCGGCGCAGGCTGGGGCTTTTCCAGCACCATCACCCGGGTGGGTTCGTCCACCACGGGTGCTGCCGCCTTTGGCTTTGGCGGTACGGGCGGCTCCTGTGCAGCCTGTTCCGGCTGCGGCTCCTCACCCGACAGATTGAACGTCAGTTCAAATTCATCTTCGTACAAGAGTATAGTCCTCCTGTCGTGATCTCTGCACTGCAAAGGTATGCCGTGCAGGAGATGTCTGTGCGGCCCATCGCCGTCCGTTCAGCGTCCATTTCTTATCCGGTCAAAGTCCGGTGCTCGGCGCGGCAGACAGCTGCATAAGATGGGTTTCGACAAAACACCATTAAATAATATAGCACAATTTGCCGAAAAAAGAAAGTGGAAGCCGCCTACTTTTTACGCAGCTTCCACTTTTTTACGGTTTCTTCATATTCCATGCCGGTCATACAGGCGGTTTCCACTTCGGCCGGGCCGCAAGCCGTGCCCGCAGATCCTTGAAAAACGCCTGCAGCAGCTCCTGTGCTTCCTCTGCGCGCAGCCCCTGCTCCACCACCGGGTGGTGGTTGAAGGGCATTGCAAACAGGTCAGTCACACTGCCGCAGCAGCCCGCCTTGGTGTCTGCCGCGCCGTATACCACCCGCCGGATGCGGCTGTTGATGATGGCCCCGGCGCACATGGGGCACGGCTCCAGCGTGACGAACAGCTCGCACTCCCACAGCCGCCAGCCGCCCAGCTTTTTGCAGGCGGCATCAATGGCCAGTAGCTCTGCATGATGCAGGGCGTTTTTTTCGGTCTCGCGGGTGTTGTGGGCGGCAGCTACCACCTCGCCGTTGCGGGCCACCACGGCCCCCACCGGCAGACGCTCTTCCGATC